>JAKEIK010000029.1 GCA_022545895.1 Nitrososphaeraceae archaeon
AATTTCTTGAGCTCAGGAAAGTTATCCTTCGAGATGACCATAGCTAGTATCAAGTTTGCATAATAAACTATGCCAAGAATGAGTGCCATTAACTTGTCATGATGATGGGCGTCATTTATTACGAGGATATTTGCGTCACCTAGAATAGATCGTAATCTTCTTTTTTCTTTCTTTATGTCTTTCACCGGCACCAACAAGATTTTTGAGTCATTTAATTTCGTTGCACCTGGTCCGAACATTGGATGGATGGATATGGGGACGATAGACCTCCGAATCTTTGACAATGATCGGATGGTATCTTTTTTTATTGATGTGATCTCCAATAGTGTTGATCTTGGTTTCATCAAAGAAGCACATTCTTGGATCATAGAGGGCGCTGTACGAACTGGCACCGATATGATAACATAATCTGCATCATTTAGACATTCTTTTAGGCTATTACAATAAACGATTTTCGCTGAAGATTTATCGTAACCCTTCTTGGCATCATAAACAAATACAGAGTAGCCGCCCTGTTGCACAAAATAATTTGAAAACCATCGTCCCATTTTTCCCGCTCCCCCAACGATGCAAATTTTTTTTATCATTCGAATTACCTACTCCGAATTACACTTTCAATGATATCTAATCCCCTTTCTAGAATTCCTATTGGTTGACACGCTGAAATCCTCAGGAAATTTCCATAGCACTTTCCGAATCCGATACCTGGAGCCACAGCAACTCCCTTTTGAAGTAGATCCTCAACAATATCCAAAGTATTCTTAGTATCTCCATTAAAACGAACAAAAAAGTACATTCCTCCATCTGGGGGACGAAACTCAAGAGGCATTTCTTTTAATCTTTTATTCATGAACTCCAATCTCTTTCTGATCCGCTGGGCGTTATTTGTGGGCTTATTTCGTAATGCCGAAAGTGCAGCGTATTGAATTGGTTCGGCTACGCTTGTAATTGCTACTGCTTGGATTTGAGTCATCTTATTTATTATATTCTTACTACCAATTGCATAGCCTATTCTAAATCCTGTCATTGCATAACTTTTAGAAAACGAAGAGACCATGATACTCTTGTCGTATCCATAATCCAAAATACTCTTAAATCTCGAATATGCATAACCTGCATATACTTCGTCACTCAACACAAAAATGCCATTCTCTTGAGCAAGACCGAGTATTTTTTGAAGAATATCTTGCGTAATTATCTTCCCGGTTGGATTATTTGGATAATTTAGAATAAGCATTCTAGTATTTTTAGAAATTAATTTCTTAATTTGATCAAATTCAGGATCCCACCCTTGCTCAAGAGATGTATTAATAACTTTGGTCTTCGCACCTATGAACTCTACACATTCTTTATACGCCGGCCATGCTGGTTCTAAAATAAGGACTTCTTCTCCAATACTTACTGCAGCCACAATTGCACTAAATACAGCGAACCGGGCTCCCGGAGTGACAATGACTTGATCTTTTTCAACGCCAGGGAACTGTTTTGATATTTCCGTTCTTAGACTAGAAATTCCTCGTGGTTCAGTATAGCGCACTTGGCCTCTCTCGTAGGCTTTTACCAACGCATCTTTAACCGAACGTGGTGGTAAATAATCTGGCTCACCCACTTCTAAATGAATGATTTTTTTGCCCGCAGATTCCAGATTCTTTGCTCTCATAAACATTGTCATATGATTCAATTGGTCTGGTTGTTTCGAAGTCTGATCCTTCTGAATTCTTACAGACTCTGTAAGTAACAAATTCAATAATCGGCCGATGAAATTCCTATCTAAACCAATTTGTCTGCCCAATTCTTGTGCATGATTTTGTATCTCCTGTTCTACTGCTTCGTCTTCTATTTGTATATTGAATCTGTTCTTTATATCACCGATCTTTTGTGCTATATCCATTCTTTTTTTTACTAGATGTATTATGTCTCCGGTCACTGACCTCACTTGAGTCCGAAGACCATCTAGTCCTCCCCCTTCAATCATTCTTTCTAGCCTTCAAGATAGGTGGGATGAATCCTCCACGTATTGCATGATCTGATATGATTAACGATACTAAAGATTCAACAACTGGCGGCGCCCTTGGTACGACGCATGGATCATGTCTGCCTGGCACGGTAATTTCACACTCTGAGCGTGTCAATAAATTGACAGATCGTTGTTTTTTGGCAATAGACGAAGCTGGTTTAAATCCTATCCGGATTACCAATGGCATCCCACTAGTCAGTCCTCCGATAATCCCGCCTGAATTATTTGTTGTAGTAACAATTTTTCCGTTGGAGACAATATACTCGTCATTATTTTCTGATCCCTTTAGCCTTGATCCTCCGAACCCTGAACCAAATTCCACCCCCTTAACAGCAGGAATGCTAAAAAGAGCCTTACTTAGATCGGATTCCATCGACGAGAATATTGGTTCACCTAATCCCACAGGTAGTCCTGTCGCTATGCATTCTATGATACCACCCACTGAATCGCCTTGTTTCCTTGCTTGGAGAATGAGAGACTTCATACGCTCTGCCGAATCTACGTCAGGACATCGTACTTCGTTCAAGTAGGTGTTAGTCTTAGCCTGTTTGAACGTGACTGGTTTTGATACTATCCCACCAATTTCTGACGTGTATGCTACTACCTCTACACTTAATGAATAAAATAATAACTTTTGTGCTATTGCTCCTGCCATTACCATAGTAGCAGTCAATCTACCAGAGAATCTACCACTACCGCGATAGTCTTCAAAACCACCATATTTCATCGACGCAGGAAAATCCGCATGTCCAGGTCTGGGTGTATTCTTCATTGCGTCGTAAGGTCTTGAGTCTTGATCTTTATTCCAAATTAGTGCACATATTGGAGCTGAAGTGGTGAAGCCGTTAAATACCCCCGATAAAATTTCAGCTCTGTCTTCTTCTTTCCTTTGAGTAGTAATTATTGATTGTCCTGGCTTCCTCCTATTCAATTGGGTCTGTAAGTCTGATTCGGATAAGGGCAAACCGGCGGGACAACCATCCAATACCATCCCGATACACTTGCCATGGCTTTCTCCAAAACTCATGAGAACAAGACGTTCACCAAGAATATTTCCCATCATGCTCCAATAATTGTATGGGTTTCTTGTCACATATATTGGCTTTATGTTTCAAAGTTCCAAGGACTAGATTCCTACTAGATTAACCTCAGGTTGAAAATAGTTCGAGTTAATTTTTTATGGGTTTATTGGAAGTCTATTTGGCCTCCCAATTTTCTCATTTCAGATATGAATTGAGGGTATGATACGTCAACTGATCTAGCTCCCTTTACAATTGACTTTTCGGTCATCATGGCTGCGACAACAAAGCACATAAAGAGCCGATGATCATCATGAGCATTTAGATGTGCACTTTTTAATTTTCCTGAATGATGGATTATTAATTCATCATTAGTCATTTTCAAGTTTACCCCTAATTTGCATAATTCTGATGCTACAATAGCCAACCTGTCTGTTTCCTTAAAGCGAGTATGAGAAACACCATAAATTCTCACTTGGGATTTGGCTCTCAATGACAAAATTGCAACTACAGGAAGCAAATCTGGAGTGTCTGAGAGGTCAAATTCGCCGCCTTCCAAACGTTCTGACCCGACTACCCGAATTTGACCTTGCTTAACATTAGCCGTTACATCCGCTTCCATTTTTTTCAAAATGTCTAGAATATTAGAATCTCCCTGAGGCAATGAAAAATCTAATCCAGAGAGCATGATCTCACCACCTAAAAGAATCCCAGCAGACAAAATTACTGCTGCTGTGGAAAAGTCTCCTGGAACAGTAAAAGAAGTAGGAGTATACCTGCCATTAGTAACATGTAAGGTTCTGTAATCAGTTGATTTTTGGATATTTATTCCAAATTTTTTTATTGTGGCAATTGTTGAGTCTATGTAAGGACGTGACACTTGTTTTCCGGTTACTTTAATTTCTATCTCTGATTGAGCATAGGCTCCGGAAATTAAAAGCCCGGACAAGAATTGACTCGAAGTGCTTCCCTCGATTTCGGTTCTTCCGCCTGCTATTCCTCCTCCCTGAATTACTATGGGAGCTGAACCATTCATGCGTGTAGAATAACATTGTACCCCAAGATTTCTTAAAGCGGATATCATAGGTTCCATTGGCCTCCGCCGGATGCTTTCATCACCTGTTATGACAGTATACCCATTCTGTACCAAGGCGGACATAGCCGTTAAGAAGCGCATGGTGGTTCCTGAATTTTCAATATTAATCACATCATCCGGTGCGACGAAGGCAGTTCTGCCGCTAACAGTAATATGGTCAGGCAGATCCACAATATTAACTCCCAAGGCCTTACATCCTCTTATTGTTGCCATAGTATCACGCGATCGTAATGTGTTAAAGAGTAACGATTCGCCTTCTGCCAGTGAAGATACAGCTATCGCCCTGTGAGTATAGCTTTTACTTGGCGGACAATTGATTATTCCGGTCAAGTCAGATTTCTGAATTAATACGCTATCCAATCTGTTTCACCAGTGTAGCTTTGTTATTGTTTATTGGAGATACGATCACATAACCATCCAGTGCCTCAAAAACAGACTTAATTTTGTTAGAATCTTCCTTACGTGCGATGGCTGCGGTGGAGGGTCCATTTCCAGACATACTTGCTGCCAATGCACCATTTTCGAGGGCAAGCCTAGACGGAAGGTAATCTCCCAATAATACAGAGGAATTAAGAATTCCATTAAGAATCATTGCCTTCCAGTACTTCCCACCATATGCCAGATTAAACGCATCGTTATAAAGATCGGAGAGCAATTTCAGTTTTGAAAGATCGCCCCTTTGACAATTTTTGGGCACGTAAATAATAACCACAATATCATCAGGACAAAGATCCTGTCTTAGTATTTTCCTATTGTAATTATCAGTAACAACAAACCCACCATAGTAACACGCAGTAGAGTCATCATAAGCACCAGTAATTGTGGTTCTGGCAAAAAGTGATGCATTAACTGCAGAATCAAGAACCTGTTGATCCTGTACATTGTCATTTATGAGGCCGTTGCACGCAAGAGCGACTGCGTTGGAGACTGCGCTAGAACTTTTCAGTCCAACACCCAAGGGTATATCCGAGTTTATTCTGATTTTCAAGAGATATTCAGTTATAAACTTTGGGGAGAGAACTTCTTCAACTATCCTGTCGATCATCTTATTACTGTTACCAGATTCGAAGATGATGCCCGACCCTTTTTCGGCAACCATTTCGACTTCCACCTTCAAGGAGATCCCTAGGGCAGAACCGAAGCCTGTTGCAACAGCATTTACTATCGATACAGCACCATGTACAACGGCGACAGATCTAAGTGTCACAGTGGTTCGCCGAATCCTCCAAACAAGGCTTTTTTCATTGCTTCCACCGGTGGGGTGATGCCAGTCCAGATCTTAAACGCAGCAATCGCTTGTTCAATAAGCATTTCATAACCATAGATAACCTGTGCGTTTGCTTTCTTGGCATTCAAAATCAAGTCCGTGTTTAAGGGTCTGTAGACGATATCGTAGACAATCGCATCTTTGGATATATGCTTGAAGCCTACTGGGCTAGCTTCACCGCCCATTCCTGCAGGAGTGGCGTTGATTATCATATCACTTAATGGGGAGAATTCTTGTATTTCGTTTTCTCCTAGAGTAACACACTCCAGACCACTCTTTGTGGCAACTTCTGCAAGGTTTTCTAGCTTCACTTTGTTTCTGCTACTAATGTAGATTTTTGATATGCCTGTTTCTTCAGCTAACGCTGCTACGACTGCCTGCGCTGTGCCGCCTGCACCGAGCAATAACACAGTCATGCCAGTAAAGTCTACATTTCGGTTGTGTAGCGGAGTGACAAATCCCACAATATCGGTATTGAATGCCTCAAATTTGCCATTATTATTATAAACAGTATTTACGGCCCTTGCTCTCTCAACTGTGGAGTCCAGAATGTCAAGATATTCTATTATCGCAGTTTTATGCGGCATTGTCACATTAAATCCTGCAACATGTATAGATTTCAAGGAAATAATCGCGTCGGCAAGCTCATCTTTTGGCACGCGGTAGGCTATGTAAGAGTGGTCAAGTCCCAAACTATTGAATGCTGCATTGTGCAATGCAGGAGACAAAGAGTGATTTATCGGGTCCCCAATGATGCAGTAGGTGTTATGAGTTTTTTTCACCATATTTTTACTGTATTCCTAATAAGTCCTTCACATAATTTTCTCATGAAAAGAATTTTCTTGTGGACGAACTTGGTTATTGCTCGTTGTACGTGTAAGAGTTGCAAGTAACCAAACTTTTTTAGTACATTAAAAGCTCTTTCCGGGATTGCTTCTTGTAAGAGTATCAAGAGATCAGCTGTAGCTAAAGAGACACAGATTCTATCCAATTTGAATAAGATCCCAATAACTTCTGTAATGTAGACAGTATTTAATTTGATCTTCTGTTTATAGCTTGGAATTTGTCCTGAAATTTAATTTATAATACCGGGATTTGGTTATATTCAGAATCTTATACATGAAGTATATTTTTACAACTTCAATAATCGAATAAAATATTTTGGATATTTTATTGGTAAATGGAGTTGGTTGAAATGGATGCTCAAATTTCAGAGGACGTTTCCACATGTACATATGGCTCTGCAAATTGTATCCCGCGGGCAGGATCTACTCTAGCTTGGCAATAACCAAATGCTATTTGAGCCTGCGACTCTTCGGTCACTGCAATTGTTTGCCCGATAGGCTGTTTCTCGTGGTCAGCTTCAATTAGCCGACTGCTACAGCCGAAAGCTCTACCAGGCTGAGCTACCGCGGGACATTTTTCATGATAATTTATTGCTATATAATTGTGTTGAGTTTATTAATTTAAGATAATTCTGTTGAATAGCTTGACAAATGAAGGAAAATTACCAGTATAGTATCTTTAGTTGATTGACCTTCCAGGCTCGTTCACCTAGTGGTGGTCAAGATACCTATTCAAGATACTTCGAGATCAGTTCTACATGATACGACATTATCATATCAGCGCCTGCTCGTCGCATTCCTATTAGATATGCAAGGGCCCATTCAACTTCGTTTATCAAGCCTTTTTCCGAAGCCAATTTAATCATAAGATATTCTCCGGAAACGTTCTGAACAGCGAGGGGACAATTGAATCTGTTTTTGATGGCTACTATCAGATCGGATGAGACAATACCTGGTTTGACCATTATTATTTTCGCACCTTCGTTCAAATCCATTTGAATTTCGTTCAGACTCTGTCTGATATTTGAACATGACAGCTGATACGTCGATTTGTTGATTTTGATAGTCTGATTATAATTATCGAATGCTGTCGATCTAAAAGGAGAATACAAACATGAATCGTACTTTGCAGCAAATGACATAATACTGATATTACGAAACCCATTCTCTTTTAGGCAATTTCGTATGCAAGAGACCTGACCATCCATCATCGATGATGGAGCTAATATGTCGGATCCCGCTTCCGCGTGACTTAATGCTATGGTCTTGATACCTATTAGGGAAGTGTCATTGTCTATGTCAGTACCTGCACTGTTCATCGTGCCACAATGACCAGATAAATTATATTGACATACACATATGTCCGTGGATACTTCGACCTTATGTCCAAAATTCTTTTTAATCCTTGCGACAGCACTTTGGACCACCCCTTTTGGATTCCATGCTTCTGATGCCTTAGCATTACGTGTCTTTGGAATCCCATAAAGCATGATCTTTTTTATTCCTAAATCAATGACTTTTTGAACCTTATTTTCAAGCGAGTCCATTGAAGTGGTTATCAAATATCTTGAATTCGAGCGAGATTCGTCCACAATTAATGGCATGATCAAATTACTTTTTCGGAGTCCAGCTTCCCAGGCCATCCTTTTTAGGAACGAGTATGACGCTTCAGTTTCTTTCAACTGTATTTGGATCAGGTTATTTCATATGAATACCTTATGTATCACAGGTGAGTCATAGATGTTGAATTTGAACTGAGTGGATTGTAATATTAACGCCTTGTGAGCAATTTGGAAGACTTTTTCTTGGTCTTACTGGTAATTAATTAGAATTCAATTCAAAAACGTAAGACCAAAGAGAATGATTAAAAAGCAATTGACATATAGTACAAAATCATCCAATGCAAACTGTCACCATAGGAATACCTTCTTTCAACGAAATGAATAACATCGAAGCGCTGCTAAACAGCATCACGACAGGCGATAATAGCGGTTTTGAAATTTTAGAAATAATAATTTCTGACGATTCAACTGATGTCACACCGACGATAGTAGAAAATTTTTCAAAGTTTAATAAGAAATACAAAATACGATTGCTTCACCATGATTCCCGAAGAGGAGCCGCCAACGCATGGAACGAAATAATTTCAAACGCTATTGGTAACGTTATTGTCTTTTACGATGCTGACGTAATTCCTGCAAGCAATTGTACAAAGGAACTTGTCTCTCATATAAGTAACAATGTAGGAATTTGCGCATCAAATCCAAAACCAATTCCAGGAAATGGGATGGCCACTAATGGATCTATGTTTACGAGCAAATGGCTAGAGTCTGTGAGAGTTAGACAACTATCTCAATATACTGTAATGGGTAGGGGACTAGCAGTTCAAAGCAACGTGGCAAAGAAGATCAAAATTCCACGTGATATCATTGCAATTGATTTGTATTTGCAAAATGTTGTAATCAATCTAGGTTATGAAGTAGTTTATAATCCAAGTGCAATTGTCCACTTTAGACCAGCCAAAACCTTGGAAGACTTCGCTTCTCAAGTCCTAAGAGCGAATAACGGCCACAAGCAAATAACATCGATCTATGGGAAAACTGAGCATCATCTGAACTATAAGATAGCGCTCTTTGAAGGTCTTCGAAATGTAGTAAAGGATCCAATCGGTGCGGCTTCAGTCTTCTTGTGTTGTCTTATGATCCCTTATTACAAGTGGAGGATTAGAGATCTTAATTCTCCTCTCTGGCATACAGCTCTAAGTACGAAGAATACTTGATCATTAAGAATCGACATCCTTTCGGTGCTGTATGTTCGAAGGCAAGAATCGAATTGACCTTACACGGCTACTAATAATATAAATAATACCGTACAAATAGGACTCTGGGGTGGGGTATTTAGATGAACGTTAGCGGATATATTTGCGCTCCCCATAATAAGAATAATGAGTCAATCGTAGAAACTTGGAAAAAATCTGACAACGTTGGAAGTATGTACTTTGTTACCGCGACATTTCCTTCTGACTCTCTACCTTACTTTCCTAACCACGCAAATCATTATGTGCTTGCTAAGTATATGCAGGCATCGCCTTTATTGTCAGGCGATTCAAATTATCTCCAGGATAAACTATCGTTCTTCTTTAATTTTAAGTCCGGACTGTTCGAGAGATACCACGAAAAGTTGAGCTATGTATCGGTATATTTTACCAAGTATTCTTGCGAGGATTCGGAAATTAGTGAGATTGCCAACTCACTTGCAAGGAGAGACCGGGTGAAGACGGCACGGGTTGGTGATCTTCAATTTGTGAACGGAGAATATCTACGGTTTACATTTCCCTATTCGAAGAACATCATCGTGTTGGAAGTTGAGGGTGATAAAACACACCAAAGTGATCAGAGATATTGCGAAAAAACTCGAATGGATGTCGCAAGAAAGGGTATCTCACTTAACAATCTTGTGAGCTTTTCAGTCCTTAACAAGCTAAAATAGTTTGTAATATTAGAAACAGAACCGTTAAATATGAAGCGTAATCCATGAGATTCGATCTAGTTTGAGCAAACCGATGGACTTGGGTAGTTTGAAAGTCGGTTCATATATTATTTTAGACAATGAAGCATGTCGCATAGTTTCGTATGATCATAGCAAGCCGGGGAAACATGGTTCTGCTAAAGCCAGGGTTTCAGCAATATCAGTATTTGATGGCTCAAAGCATAATATGGTCGCACCGGTATCAGCGAATGTGGAAGTTCCCCTTATCAACAAGAGAACCGGTCAGATAATATCTATTTCTGGTAACACCCTTCAGATTATGGATCTTGAAACTTTCGAAATGTTCGAAACATCATCTATGGAGGAAGAGATTAGAGAGAAGATAACACAAGGGACGGAGGTAGAATATTGGAAAGTGCTGGAACGGGTAAAGATAGTGAGAGTCAAGGGTTAATCTTTTCTTATCAGAAAAGCATATAAAAATGCATTTAGATAAAGTAACATGCAAGACTCGATAAGAAGCCTTCACATTTGCTTTAGCCCCGAACAGATTAAGTTGCTAGAGGAATTCGGGAAATCCAAAGGGATATTGACTTTAAGCCAGACAATAGACTATGTCATTGGGAAGAATAAATGACTTATTGTCTTTAGAATACGGTTGAAATTAAATATTTATTTTATTAAGAATTCATAAATGACTGCGGTGATGACACAATTATCTGCAATTTAAAAATCGGACATTACACGCTGATTGATTTACGGGATCTCTTCAAATTGACTTTATAAGATCAGATAGCTGCTTCTCCCCTTTCCCCAGATCCAATATCCACGGCGTCATCAATATCAGATATGAAGATCTTTCCTTCCCCAGCAAGACCCGTACTAGTACTTTCCAAAATCTTTCCAACAACATTATCTGCAATTGGATCTCGGACCACTATCGATATTGTAACATTGACGTTGAATTCTGGCCTAAACACTGAAGTTCCTCTTCCACCATGGATTACGGGAGTTGGTATTTCGCCTCTTCCTTTTGACTCATAGTATGTAAGACCCCCAAGATCTAGTTCTCTCAAAGCTGAGAAAGCGGTTTGCATTCTAGCATGTGGTATAACAGCTTCCACTTTTTTCATTCTTACGCAATATTATTCTCCCCAAGGTTTTATTAAAATTTTGTGTAAAGAAATGAGCAAATCAAGAAGGAATCATGGATCTTTGTCTTCTAATCGTTATTATCCCTAATGCAATGAATGCACCTCCAATAGCAAGGATTAGAAAATCTGCAGGTATGAGAATAGCCCAAATATCGTTGACGCTGCCTGCGTAAAAGAATAAAAGAGAAAGGAAAACCAAAGCGATTCCAGTTATTGTTTCGCCGTTGATTCTTTCCAACCCAAAATTTTTCCTCATAACAGTTATAAAAATGATTTCACCGTCGATTCAGTAGAACTAAGACGTACATGACATTCAGTTTTTAATATGCCCTATTTTGACGTTTTTTACAGGCAAAAAGCATGAAAATAAATGGAATTGTCATGACTGTAGTGGCGATAAATACTGGTTGAAGTTGGCTCATATCAACAGGAATTCCCGCCGCAATAAAATAAGGAAAAGGATAGAGACCTGCAACAAAGAACCAAAGACAGATAAAGAGGGCTATAAAGTGAAGGTTTTGTTTTAAGAAACTTTGATGTACTTTCTGTATCGAACTACAACGTAAACATCGAATTCCCTCCTTATTCACACAAGATGAACAGATATATCTTGAACACATAGTACAAGAACGATTACCAAACCTTGAGCCACAAATTTCACAATCTGGCAATTAAGATAAAATGTGACATATTGACAAATAATAATGTTCAACGAAGAAAACAATGACCCATATTGAATGTATTAGAAGGTAGGATATGATCTTTAAAACAATTGTCTTTCAGAATATGTACCCTTCATATCGAACTTATCAGGGAGTGTGATTGCCTTCTGCGATATTCCTCAAGGACGGAGGAATCAGTAACAACGTGTCATTCGTGATAATTGGTTTTGGAGGTAAATTATACTCCTTTCTTAAGGTAGCTTGTTGTCCCTGCATAAGATTTTCTGAAAATTTTGGGCCCAAATGTCCAAATGAAACATAAGCGATGATGATCACTAGAAGTGATATCCCCATCACTAGAATGCTCAAAGCCGCTCCCCTTATGTGTGGTGTATAGGATGATCCTTTTTCCTGATTTGCACACATTATCCTTAATTCCTATCCCTTATGTTTAAAAGTATTTGCCTTCGACTTGAGGTTAGTACAGAAGAAGTCATTTCGCGATATGTGTGATCGGTTTTGAAATTCTTGTTGCCGCGGTCCTTATCGATATTTTCTATCTCGTTTCATACGTTTACCTTTGGGGTTTGGTCCTTATGATTGTATTTTGATTGTACTTTCATCATCACCTTCTTCGAAGGTATGTCTTCTTATCGCTAGTGACATAATCGTCACTGTTAGTGCTGTTGACATTAAAACAAACCTAGTCTCCACAAATTAATGCTTTGAGCAAGATCTCAAATATTCATGGATCAGTTATTGAACTGCTTAACTCCGCTATGAGATGCAAATAATTAAAAAACCATACAGTTCAATCTAAGCTCATGATAGACGATAAGTTGAAATCTTTTGGCATTTCACTACCAAAGCTACCCACGCCCGTTGGTAGCTATGTACCTATTCTGAAATCTGGAAATCTAATCTTCATTTCTGGCCAAATACCCTTTGAACATGGGTCGTCAGAGCTACCACGTACATTTATGGGTAAAGTTCCTATAGAAGTATCAATTGAAACTGGCCAACAAGCTGCTCGACAATGCACGATTAATGCTATAGCACAGTTGAAAAATTTTGTCGGAAATCTAGACCTCATTACGAAATTTATGAAAGTGACAGGATATGTAAACTGTGATTCAACATTCACGGAGCATTCTAAGGTTATTAATGGTGCATCAAACCTATTGGTAGAATTGTTTGCAGAGAAAGGTAATCATACTCGAGTTGCCATCGGTGTGAACAGCTTGCCCTTAGGAAGTGTTGTAGAAGTTGATTTTTTATGCGAAGTAGCATAGATTGTTTAACTGTTCCCCATCTGATCAGGTTAAGAAAGTGATTGCACATTAACATTTTGGCATATCATATTACCTAATCACATGCCAGGCTCCTTATCCAGTTTTAATTTTTTTCCCAACCCATTATTTCCCATCAGTGATGATTGCAAAAACGAGCCCTTTTAAGACTACAGCGAGAGAGTTCAGCTATGCTTTAAGATTGTCAAGTAATACCCCTAATTACCTCATAAGTTTGTTGGCCCAAATGTACGTATGGCGAGGTTTATCGAAAGAAGTTGTTTCATAGATAACTCCAATGAAAATAGTTATTTGTCTACCGAGTCTTCTGATCCTCACTCAGTCATAGACCAAGAACCTATTTTGAATTGCGGGGGAACTCTGTCCGAACTTTCACACTCGTCTACCTAAGAGAAAAAACATTACTGTCGTTTCTTCAAATTCAGTGTGACCCTGAGGTCCATACGTACTTAAAACGTCGAGAATCGGATGTCAAAGTTCACAGATTTTCAGAATTCAACTAGAAACAAGACATGCTCAATTGAATTTGAATTAGATTATCGCAACTCTCATATTTACCATCAATGCACCAAAAGTATATGGAAGTTTTAGAAGGCAACTCTCTCGCAAAAAGCCTTTTTGAAAGGTACTCTGCTAATGCTCGCAATTGGAGATTTGAGATTTCTGTTTCTGAGAGAAGCGATAGCTTTTTTGACGCGATAGTGAGTAATCCCAACGAGGTTTGGCAATTAAAAATAGATTCAATTTATAAACCAAATCCTTTGATTATTGGTACCAAGATTGATGTCGATCCGATAAAATTTAGTAACGATAAAAATGCGTTTTCGTTCGGTTACAGAAAGCTGGATCCGATACGCCTCCGGAAAGCATTGGACAATAGAGAAGTTTCAGATAGTGAGAATAAAGCATTAGACTCACTTCTTGCATCCTTAATTACCTCTGTGGAACCGGAAGTTCCAAGACCAAATAACAGCTATGCATACGGTCCCTTCATATTTGGCCAAAGTAGTCTCACGAGTGTGGACAAGCACCAGAAGAATATTTCTGAGAAGCTTGCCAACCGGTTACGTGAAAAGTTAAGATCTTTATATTCGGGATATGGTTGACTAAGATGGTAAATAGATTTTGCATGAGCCACCGAATCAGAAAAATGATCTCGGGGATAGTAGATTCATTCACCAACGAGACAATTCTTTGAATCATAATTATGTTTATAGTTTCAAATCTTCTAAAACATTTTAGACTAAACCTCTATAGTGTTCCTTTGACCCCAAAATGAAGAACTTTAATTTTCCACAGTTGCATGCCGTTCCAGTAAACAGTGCGAACCTGATATATCCAAGTGTGCTAATATTAAATTCCATAAGCATGCATTGTAATAGTGCAATTTGCAATAAATTATAAAACCTCCCTGTCATGGGGGATAACTATCACTCTCTCCATTATTGATGAAAAATTCCCAGAAAGTACTAAAATGTTATAAATATAGTTGATAGTTTCGTATTTCAGATAAAAATATACTTGAGTTTCCCGATTAACTGATGTTTCGGTGCTGAACCCTTTTTATGTAAAACACACTAGTAAAATTTACAAGCTTTGAATGATAAGACTATAGCAGTGAGCTAGCATGGAAGAAATGATAGGTGAAAGTATCAGGCCACACGTAGAAATGATGTCAACCGCAGAGAAGATAAAGGAAGCGTTCAGTACCCTAGATTCAATCAATCTCCAAAAATTTGATCTTGTATCAAAGGCTATGGCGGCTGCAACCGATTTTGTTCACCAATTAATCAAAACCAGCGAGATAACAGCTAGTGTTAGCATTTCCGCTGCGGA
>JAKEIK010000317.1 GCA_022545895.1 Nitrososphaeraceae archaeon
GTTGGTTCTAATCTTTCTTCTACCAAAGGAATATGGGTTTCAGACTCATCTTCTTCTGCATCTTCCACCGGTCGCTCTTTTCTAAGGTAATTAATCTCTGCCTCGTCGTTTGTTACCCTAAAGATTAACTTATTCCCGTTATAACCAGTAACTAAGTTTCTGGGGATATGAAACCAATCTTTATCAAGAATGCCTTTTTGAGTGACCACGTAATCAGAAGTTACTTGTTGGACTTCTCCGAGATCCGCATCATCAATACCTCTTGCTTCTTTTTTAATTATTTCATCCCAAGGGATCTCATTTGCCGGAGTATCAGTCTCCATCTAGATAATTATTATCGACAAGAGATATAATGATTGTACTTGATCAAAGCTGTTAGAATGTGAATATCAAGAAATCTACTCAATTGTAGCAGTAGACATATAATATATGGCAGGAACGAGGTTATATCAAAATCATTAGTAGTAAGGCAGTTTTGTTACATCTAATGTTGAGTCGACGGCAACATGGAAGTTCTGTAATCCGAATGACAATGGTATGTAACGAAGTGACGGATATGCAATAGCCGAGATATTCTTTTGTAAAAAAGATACCTATATACACCCATAGGTTTATCAAGAACAGCTCAAGCATATGACCTAAATGGATTAGTCACATCATGATTGTATTTTTTCAATTTTTGGTCTAAAAAAGATTACGTTCGAATATAAATCTCGATTTCCCATAATTTGGGCAGGATAGAAGAATGGTTCTTAATATGTGCGGTAGAATATCTGTTGCTGTCATAATATCTGGTATCTGCATTCTATTTGCAGTACAAGTAACCGTGTATGGATATACTGGAAAGGAAATCACTTTGAAATTAGGAAATGCCGAATTTGTTCCCCAAAATGAGACGGCTGATTATCAAATCAGTATAAATGTCAATTACTCTGTATCGGACCCCACTCTAGTTGGCAAGGAAATTAATGCTGTTATGAAAGTACACTCTCCCGATGGATCAGTAATAAAGACTACATCATTTCCTCTTGGGTTTACTGCCAATAGTACTGGGATTGCAGAATTGTTAACGAACATACCGAAATCAGGAGCACAGAATATTACAACTGAAACGGTATTCACAGATCTCAACAAAACGAATGTATTATCAAATACTATTCAGACTCCTCCTCATATCGACAAATTCATAAAATCCTCAGATATTACTCCTACAGTTATTGCAAATTCATCTTAATTCTTGAGATTGATTACGATGTACAATAGGGTGAAGCATTGCAATCATCAAATTAGTACTGATACTTGATAGTCAGTGCTCTAAAAATGATGACTAGGACATGAAGATTTATCCCAACCTTTGGTTAGAGCTGAACTCATGGTATGACCCGTTCTTGAGTATAATTATCACTTTGAAGATTATTAACTGATATTATCTATCAATCGGTATAGTGAAAAAAGCTATCGATGAACGGAAAACGAAACGCACTAAATCAGCTGCCAAAGCTGGTAACGCAAAACCCCCCATCAAAAGGCGTGAGTCTAGTTCAACGCACACTGACATTGGAGTCAATTCCACTGAATCCACTAACGCTCATATTAAATTGCCTATAGCCACTTCGCGACCAGACACCAGCGCAAACACTGAGACAGATGCCATAGTTACTGAAACAGCAACACAAGTTGCTTTTTCTCCCAAACCGCTAAAACCCTCCGTGATCATAATCAAGCCCTCGGCCTTACAAAAAGAGACTTCGTTTGCAGCCAAAACAAGTGAAATATTGGACTCTGTAAAGGAAAAGACCACTCAGGCCTTTGAAACAATAATAGAGAGCGCTGGACAAGGTACAGTTCAAACTGACTTACCGTTGGGAGCAGAACCTCTTGTGATCCCAGTTCTTGCAGAGAAATTTTACACTTCCACGAAAAACCAAACTGAGGAAGTGATGATTGAAAAAAGATGGACTACAAGAAAGGAAAAGATAGAAGTACCTGTAAGATCTGAGGAACTATTCATTAACGACAAGGAAATTGCACATTATTCCACAGGCGCTAGGTTAAATGAAATAAAGGAGAAAATTTTGGAAGTTGTCTATGAAAATAAGAAACCTGGAACAAAAATAGAAGGTGAAATAATTCCGCTATTAGACGTGGATGAAGACGGTGGTGAAGAGAAGGAAACCAAGAAAGTTATTCCACTATATGCTGAGCAAATCTTAGTTTCGAAGAAATTAGTTCAAATCGGTGAAGTTGTAATTAGCAAGAGAAGCGTAACTGAAAATAGGGATATCCGTATAGACACACTTAAAGAGGAAGTAACTATTGAAGAACCCAACAAATGAATGAGTATTTGAATATTTGAATTGGTGCGAAGCAACCGCCGCCATAATATTTAACCATCACCCATGTTAGTGTCCTACCCAAAGTATCGATGTCCACTTCGTTTTATGCCCTCATTAGTCTTGTACGTGCAAGCATAAGTGCAATGGCAAGCCAATCTACATGCAGGTTGGATTTTTTGTTCCAATTCAGATACTGGCATATCAAATCGCAGGCGAAGTGTAGGTTAAGAGGGACCAAATGTGACCATAATATTGAGACAAGCAAGTTTCCATCTCTTTGGGGATGTTTAGTGGAACACTGCAGTGTTAATAAGAGATATAACCTTTTATGTACAAGTAATAACATGGTCTTAAGTTCGCTGATTTACATTGCAATGGTGATTATAGTCATAATAGTGATCATAATCTTGCTCAGGTTCCTGTTTGGGGTACTTTTTGTAATTCCTAGCACGATAACCGATCCAGCAAATATGTTGCTCTTACCCAGAGACGCATTCCTTCATCCAAATCAGTTATTAGGGTTTAGCTAACATTATGGCTGGGATTGGCCCATTTTATTTATGACTGTGTTCTCAGAACGAGCAACGTTACTTGGTTATCAAATTGGACTGTTTTAAAGCATGATAGTAAAACCAAAAAACAAGCCGATTATTTCTTTCAATACTGATCCCTTACAATATATAGATTAACGTCTATTTACAAAGATTGGCTGCTTAACAACCTCTTTTGCTTGCTAATGTAAAGTCAGACAGGGGCATACAAAATTCTTACATTTTAACCATGAAAAAACATAGTACACATAAATAGTATGTGGAACAGAAAAAAGTACGGTCCCGCAAATATTAATAGTGGATAACGATCCGGATGTTCTCAGTTTATTCGGCGGATATCTACGTGCTAACGGACTTTATACAGTTCTAACAGGGACTGGTAGAGCTTGCCTTGATGAAGTCAAGAAATTTAAAAAAAGATTTGATATTATAATTCTAGATACGGATCTTTATGATCAGAAAGGAGTCGAGGTGGCTAAGGAGATCCTTGAGTTGAATCTTGATCAGAAAATCATCATGACTACCACATCGAATACGGATAAGCTGAAAAGGGAACTCACATCTGTGGATATTAGTTTAGAGAACATCCTGTTGAAACCATTTAGATTATTTCAATTGTTATCTACAGTAAAGCATGCCATTTCGAGAATCAATAATATTGTTCTGAAGGACCACGTATTGGCCTCTTATCAATCCTCGACAGATGAGATCCAAGATGCCGTGCAATTTTTGAAAAACGGAATAAAAAACAATGAATGTGTCATGATCGTTGCTAGAAGAGACTCTGGTCTTGATGAAATATCAGAAGCATTTACTGTGAATGGAATTGACGCTGACAAGTTAATGTCTAACAATACATTATTGCTCGTTGATAACAAGGAATGGTATATTCCGGATGAAAAAGTCGATAAGCATAGAATTATTGATCAGTGGAATGATTTGGTAAATCGATCTCTAGTTAGCGGAAAAAAAGGTTTGAGGGCATTCTGTATGATGGATACTTTTTTTGAACATAACTTTGTAGAAGAGCTCGTTGATTATGAGCATGAATTGCCTCTAAGGTTTGACAACCCCTTTTTAGCGATATGTGCATACAAACAAAGTGATCTCGATAAACTATCAAATTCGCAACGTGCAAGAATGGTAGAATGTCACAATCCTGTTTGGATCCAGAATTAACCTAAAAATAATTTCAAGGTAACATTTACGAGGCTCATTCTATTCGATAATTGCTTGGTTGGCAATCTATCTTGTATTTTATATTGAGATATTATTTTCCTAAGGTGTTATTTTGGCCTAGCGTAGTCATAGAATATTAGGTAATTTATCAGGCAATAGTGAATAATAACACACCTTTATACTCCCATATATGTAATTACTTTCAATCGGGAAACATGTCTAAACTAAAAATAATGATCGTTGACGATGAGGTCGATATATGTAACCTATTTAGAGATGCATTGCAAGCAGCTGGCTACAATGTGAGGGCCTTCACCAATCCAACTGAAGCGTTAGAAGACTTCAGGCTTCATAATGAAGAGTATGGCGTCATTATTACCGATATACGTATGCCAGAAATGTCAGGAATTGAACTTATTAAGAGAGTAAACCAGATAAATAAGAATGTGAAAGTTTTTCTAATGACAGCTTTCGAATTAAAAAATGAAGAATTGGAAGAACTAA
>JAKEIK010000318.1 GCA_022545895.1 Nitrososphaeraceae archaeon
AGAAAAATCAATTGAATCATCATTTTCTTGGCTTTTTAGCAGTGTTCTTTTAGTTAGTAATTTACTAGCGTTAATAATTAGGAAAAGTACACATTGGTCGATTGATTGCTCTTATATCTTGTCATAGTCTTGAGTGATGGGTTTTGAGCATAACAATGGAAGTTTTTGGCATATGCAGATCACTCATTATCAAAAGCTCTAATTCGAAAATGAATCTTTTTATCAAACTCCATGATGGGCTCTTATAACCTTCCATGATAATTGATAGGCTTCATTATTTTCAAGGAATGCATGAATATGATGGAAATGTCATAAGCCTGTTAATGGAAATAGATAAAGTATGATTTCACCTTGCATCTGTTTGGTAAAAATGTCAACAATGAATCGGGTGACTATTTCGTCATTGGATTTCTTATTTAGGAGGATCACATTTGGCAAAATGCCTGAAAGGCTTATAGACGGTCAAAGGAATTAATTGCTCCGTGCAATATCATAAGGCATCACACATCGGGCACGAAAGGTCTAGAATGGCTCAGATGAAGCTATTTGATTACACCGGTTTTGCCATGTTAACGTACACTATCAAACAAGACCAAAATGGATTTGCACCAGTGGGCGATGAAATGTTATTGGCAAAAATTGTAAGAGAAAATCAGGCGATGTTATTCTTATGTGATATTGATGGATACGCTAAGGCCCAATCGAAACCTCTTCCAGTAGAGAAGGCAAAGGAGATATATCTTCAGATGGTGAATGACGGATTTGCTGAATACAATGGAGAAATCAAGACTGTATCGTGAACATATGTAAAATGAATTCTTTAAGTCTTGTTGTTATTAGAGTTCATATTTTCTTCCGGAGATTTGGTTGGATTGGAATATCTAGGATATTTAATCTGATGGTTAACATCATATCATAGATTCAATCTACCAAAGATCCAATATGAAAGCAAATATGGAATCCTTTTTGCATGTGGCATTCGAATTTCATAATTGGCATCAATATTTGATAATGTAATCACGTGACTGTACTCCAATATCTCAGCATAAATCTTATTCTAGTGTCATACTGTGATTCTTGTTCCAATCGAAGATATGTTTAGAATGACATCTTTGAGTGTAGTTATATTAGCTTCCGTGACTACTGTGGGAATTCTAGATCGTTCTATTACTTTTAGTGCTATGATATCCATGAGTTCGTAAGTTCCGGCTTGACTTTTTTCATTGCCAAGCAATCGCATACATTGTGCTACGGATATGTCCGAATATAGTTTAGCATTGGAGTTCTTATTAGGATCGGAGTCATATATGCCAGCGACATCGGTAGCATTGATGAATCTACTTGCTTTTACTTTTTCGCATATAAGAGCGGAGGTTGCATTGGTACTCTGGCCTGGATAGAGGCCACCTGTTATCACTATTTTGTTAAACTGAGAGGCTGTTGCAACTTCTTCCAGTGTTTCAGGAATTTGAGGATAAGTTCCATTCCCTAATGCTGTTACGAGCAGCATAGCATTCAGGCGTGATACATTTATTCCCAGCATATCTAACGTCGACTCATCCGAGCCCAGGGATCTCGCCAAATTTATGTAATGTCGAGCAATTTTCCCACCTCCTGCAACGACTATGAGTCGAACTTTATGTTCTACCTCTAATAGAAGTTCAGCGTAATTTTTGAGAGTGGATACTGTAGTGTCGAGATTGAATAAACTCCCGCTTAATTTTATTACGACCATATCCTTTTCGCGATTTGACATGTCAGAAACCATCACAAATTGATCCTTCTTCTCCAAATACCTTTCTGGCAGCAATTGTTACCTTCTTTCTGTTCTCTTCATCAGTATAGACTCTAAGCATATCCAAATGACCCGATATGGAATTAATCAGTGGCAATTGTGATACTGGTGTTTTTAATGCTTCCTCTTCCCCAACTAACAATATCGACCTCATTTCCTGTTTGTTCGGAGCGAGTGGAACTGAAGAAATACCCGACACATCTATAAACACACGATCGCTTTTTACTTTCGCAATTTCCGCTATTTTTGAACCTACGTCAGTTATTTTGTTCCAGTTCAATTTATCCCTCAGCCGCTCCTTCTTTTGGATAAACCTCTCGTAAACGCATTTTAGTAATTTTCTCTTCAAATAATTACTTGCTAACTGCCTTGCCAGCTGGTTTCCTTTGGAGGCAAGGATTCTTATGAGAATAGTTTCATCGGTTAAACTGAGATAATTATCTAAGCTGGCAACATTGAAATCAATGGAATCGTATGCTAACAAGATTGAGTGGAGTAACATGACTTCGGCTGATCTAACCGTCTTGTGAAAATATACTGCCTTGAACATCTCGTACCGCGATATTAACATAGATTCGAAGGAGTACAGTGCAGAACGATGTAGACCAATTCTTGATCCATCTAGAACCCTAAACGAATTTATGATTCTATTATAATCAATCCTACCATACTCTGCCCCAGTAAATAAACTATCGCGCGGGAGATAGTCCATCATGTCTGCAGACAGACTTCCGACCATGATCTCGTTCATGAACTTTGAACTGGACTGTCCAGATGAAAGTTCACTTATGCGTTTCGACGAATAGCCATAATAGTTTAGTATGTCATCAATTTCAGTTTGACGTATTATTTCCCCGCCTATTGTTTCATGGTCTTTATCAGTTTTAATCTTGATCACCTCTTCAGATAAATGAGAAAAAGGACCATGGCCTACGTCATGCAGGAGTGAGGAAACACGCAATTCTTGAATACAGTCAGGATTAGGCAACATATTTAATGACAGAAGATGTTCTCCTGCCAATCCCGCAACGTGCATTGCACCTAGTGAATGTTCAAATCGAGAGTGCTGAGCAGAAGGATAAACAAGATGTGCGCCCGCCAATTGCTTTATCCGTCTTAATCTCTGAAAAGTCGGAGTGTCGATAAGATCCCTTTCCAGCTCTGTAAATTGAATATATTTATGAACAGGATCGGTAATTTCACCAACATATTTCATCGAACGTACTTCTGGCCCCATGATGCAATTAAATCTTGACAAATTTCAATACCATGTTAAGTATATCCCTACTTACTTCTTCCTTTGATCTTTCGCCATTTATGATCTTCCAATTAAAAAGTTTGGCGAGTTTTCTATAATTTTTATAAACGTTCTTCAAAAGATCTTTATCGTTTTCAAAAAGATCTCCCGCGTGTTTGGATCTTGATTCTGAAATGGTAGGTCGAATTTCAAGCACGATACATAGGTCTTCCTTTGGTAGTCCTCTATCCAGGGTCATAAGCCAATCTAATTCCAAATTCTTTGATACCCCATATGCGAGGTTTGAATGATAATATCTGTTCATAACCAAATAGTTCCATTGGATAACATTCTGTCAATGGTCTCTTTTCTTTCCCATCTATTTGCTGAGAGTAGCATAAGTTTTGTTTCATCTGGATAGTCACGCTTTCCGTCGAGAAAAGACTTTATCTCTATCCCGATAGGTGTAGAATAATCGGGAAAATCTAATGAAGCACATAATTTTCCTTTATTTCTAAGTGCAGTTGCAAGGACTCTGGATTGTGTCGTTTTTCCGGCCTTATCCATGCCTTCTATAACTACAATCCTTCCTTTAGGCAATTAATTTTATCAATTATTTGCCAGACATAAAAAGATGTTGAAACTGAAATCTCCACCCTCCCAAATATTAGAAACATTGTCGACAAGATATACATCATCTAGATACACTACATCATTCTCCATTTTTGCAGATTAGGAATTTGTTCTCTACCAAAAATAATTACAGAGTACTATTATGAGATTTTATACGAAAATTACTAAGGCTGAAGAAATTGGTATAGGTAAGCAGACAGATGTTTCTAATTTGCGAAACATTAATGGCATTATGGTGAGTTTTAGTGTTTATGATGGAGAATTCATTTAAGAAGCAGAGTACATAATTCAACAGAAGAACATGAAATGGAAGGCATAAAAACACACGAAAGAAATTTTGATTCAGCATTTTGTTTCATAGAACTCTAACGTAATAACGCATTATCGTACAATGAACAAGAATAAACATATTTTACTGTGAAATATGTACGGACATGAACATCTTCTAAATTTAATGCGTCGTGAAGCGGATAGTATGGATCAAAATATGTTTGCTCTTGTCTTCTAGTTAGAAGTATATCTTTTTACTTTCATCCAGTACACTCAATATTTCCCCGAAATTCCCCCGTCCAGCCATTATTAGAGTTGATTTGCAATGTCCCCGTCGGCCCACATACTCCGCTAAGGGTAATCGCTGATGGGATCTGTGTGGCACATAGATCATCAGATGTTTCTGTGCCCTCCAGATCAAAAACCTGGTCCCCTAAATTGCCTCCATTAAAGTACCCTGCAGTATAAAGCGTTCTAGAACTTGAGCCGTTGTCAGATGTGATCTCCCAATTTCCATAAACTGGAGCTGCACTCATGAATGCGGAGAAGGAAAGATTGCTCTGAAATGATGCAGAACCATTTGTACAACTGATATCTCCAGACACACTTCCTGAAGCATCACTACCAAAAGCCACTTTCGAAATTGAACCTGATAATAATACATGAATAAGAGGCAATAATATCAGAAATAACATGCATTTTGATTTCATTGCTTTACTCCAGACTTTTTGACCAAATCTTGTGATTTATATTTTATGTATACTCACACCATAATTTGAATTGTAAAACCTGACGAAATTCCTGTAAAGCTTTTCGGATACATTTTCAACAAATAATTATGAAGGTTTAGAACCCTTCAATAGAATCAAGATTGAACATTTAGTGTCACTTCAGTAGTTAATAAAAGCAAGGCTTGATTCGATCTTTACGGTATAATCACGTATGGCTGGTATTGGATCCGAAAATAAAATGGAAGTTAATCTTTGGGTAACCAGAATTATGTATATCATGTATGATTATCATCATTGCTTATCTATTATTGTATGTAATTTCTATATTAAATAATTCACAATATCAACATTGTGCAGTTGCATTTCACATTTTTGTGATATTACTACGAAATATATTGCTATAATACTTACATTGTGTTATTATAGTACATCCACGAAACATACTTCGACTAATATGGCACAAATGCCGGCTCTGATACCAAAAGAAGTAGAAATCCAGAGACTAAAGAAGATCTATATCATGGTTATAATGCTGGGGTCAATCGCAGCATCCGTAGAGGTAGATAACTTTGTCGACGGATCACTACATCAGACTGCAATTAGGGATAGTGCATTTACACCAGCTCACTGGTGGTTGTACAGTCACTTCGTAGCCCTTCCACTTGGATGGGGATTTGTGGCAATGTATGACCGAAGGGTACCTATACTGAGAGGTCCTGCCAACTCAATGAACACTGGTCTAAAGATAACCATCATCGGCTATCTTGCAACCATGTTTACAATTGGTGTAAATGAAATGTGGCACTTCTGGTTTGTCGAGGAGATCTTTTCGGTGCCAAACCACTGGATGTTTAACATGGGAGTTGTAGTAGCTTTCATGGGCGCTCTTGCTTATGTGGTAAGAGTATACGCACGTCTGGTTGAATTAGGTGCTGAAACTCCAGCAAAGAACCCATACGTAGCCGAGATGTACAAGCTAGCACTCGAAGGAAAGCTGTACAGTAGGTCCATACCATAAAACAAAGACAAACATACAGAAACCCAAAAACAGTCAACTTCTCTTTTTTTTATATTTTCAGCATGTCTTGGTGTATTACGATTAGCGGACAATTACTTAGTTGCTGGCGTATTCGTTATTTGTAACTCCGCCAATCAATAATATTCTTATATTATCTCATTCATTTGTTATTTATTATGGTTAAGATTGCTGATACGAGACCTTTGATCGTAGCGGAAAATGAGATCCAAGATAATGCTCGAAAAATAGCGCGATTAGACCCAGATGTCATGGGTCAGATGAATGTCTCAGATGGTGATCTTATAGAGGTGATCAGTCAATCAACTGCCGAATTATTTACAGCCCTTGCACTCATTCCGACCGACACTAGTTCCGGAGTCATACGATTGGATCGTGGTGCAAGAGATATACTTGGTACAGGAATTGGAGATACAATCTTCGTTAAACGTGCTGAATATAGAAACAACACAGCACTTGAAGGGTCAAAGATAAAATCACCACCTTCTACAGGTGCCGAGGAACACCTCGTAGAAAGCAGAGCGACCCTATTGATTTCAGGATCTTGTATTGACTTTGAGAATCAAAGACACAAGATCATGGATTACTTGGATGCCTTAGCGATGGAAGTTCACATGGAGAATGACTGTAAGTGTTATTCTGAAGGAAAAAAAACACTTGGATGGGATTTTTTTCAAATCTCTTTCCCGTTGCACCTTGTGGAAAAGATCCAACAGATTCATCCTGAGATTGATAAGCATGAAGGCAATACCCTAGAAGATAGATTTGTCATTTGGCTATCAGAGAGAATGAAAAAGAAACAACTCGAATATCATCTGAAGATAAGTGAAATTCCGTATGAAGCAGTAAGTGGATTCAGATTGGATCCTAAGAATTATCAAAATGCAAATGACAGGGATGACTTGAAATAGATGTCATTATTTTCTATTCCCTTTTTCCTACTTTTCGTCAGTGACAATCTGAAATAGATTTCCAATAATGCGTACTTGTATAACGTCAATTCCGTAGCTATGTTAGATGCAAACTTGGCCTAATGCCACTGAGTTGGCTTCAAATAAGTCTAGTTAATTCAGTAGAATATGACTATAGATATTCCTCCGTCAATAGCAGAATACCTTAATCAAAATATCAAGGGTAGAATAGCACTCATCGGTTGCAGAGCACAAGATGTAGAAAATTCTTTCAAGTGCTGTGAATATGATATTGCGTTGCTTGATCCTAACGATCCCCTCGATCGAGTGGTCGAACTTGAAGACAGTGTGATTGAATTTCTCAATTTTTCGTCCCGTGGAAATCAACATTGGATGCAATTGGAGAGCATGATACCTATCGAATACAAGAATATGCCCCTCTTTTCCCCCAGCTTTAGCAGTTCGAATGTTTCTACAGATAGAATATACATGGGCCAACCCAAGAAAATGATAGTAAATTCTCTATTCAACATAGAAAGAGCTGACAGTCACAAAGAATCAAACGTAGAATTATCTTCTTTGCATTTAAAAATAGCTGCTTATCATCTTGTTGAGGGTATTTTGTTGTGCTCTGGAATTAGACCGATGCCAACACACGAATTAAACCAGATTAGAACTCTGGACGAGCCGAACGAGGCTTTTGCCACAGCCATCAAGTCCGGACTTGAATGCTTGGGAATAGAAAGAGCATCTAAAACAACAATAAACAGATCATATAAAGCACTTAAAGAGATTTTAAGAGAAGAAGATGACAAACACCTCATATTTTCCAAGATCGAATATCTATTAGCTAATGGATTATTAGCAGATTGCTACTATTTTATTGGCAAAGTAGGAATGAAATATCTGCATCGTAAAAATAACAAGTTTGCAGAGCTATATCCAAAGCTTAGTAAGCTTACATTTGACCTAAACTTGGATATTGGGCTAATTAGAAAAACATCTTTGCTGCTGAAGGATTCCTGTAAAATGATCTTAAAAAGTTAAGATATGGGAACGGTCAAAATAGGTTCCACATCATTCACTTTTCTAGCTCTTAATTTTGCCTTGTACTTCAAATTCCTAGGTTTGGTTCGGAGTCTATATCCACAACACGGACACCATAGTCCGTCCCATTTTATGAAGATTTCACAAATTTGACAGCGTTTCTGGCCACTAACATATCTACCTGAACCAACAGGCTTTTGAGCCTTGTGACGAATACATATTCCCTTACAAGTCATCTACTTTACAATGATCTTTTACCTCTCCGGATATTTAAATATAAATAATAATTGTTTATGATTATCAATCCCTATTTTTAATACCTAATTCTCAATCTGTAACTGATAAATAGTATAATGCAAATTTTGTGGCCCTGGAGCGCAATAACAGAATCTCAGAAAAAATCAAACTGTCAGAAGGTCTTCCAAATACACAACCATTTCATGAATTATCCTTCAATCAAAGCCCGAATTCTACAGTATTAACATATTTTAGTGAATTATTGGAGAAGGCACCATTTGGGGAAATATCGGTAGAAAATTTCTTACCTTGCCAAATAATTCCCATACGGAGGAAATTATTCGTCAACACAACGTAGAATTTATTTTGAGTGCGTGCAGAAAATCTCTTGTCTAGTTAACAAAGGTAAATCGAAATTTTTCTTGAATCAATTTTTATTACCGTTTCTAACGATATTTCAGAAATACTCTCTGCTACTAGTATCCTTCTGAAATAATACCAACCTTGTTAGATGCCGTATTACCAATTATTGGAATAGATCGATGAACGTGGAAGAAAACAATCGACGATATTGTGGTGGAAACTACATCAGATCCATTAAAATTAAGAATGGTTTGATACCGATATTACACTTTACTACAATGAAAAAGATGCGTACCAAGCTTAAATAGAAACTGAATCGGGTGATAGCACCTGTAGTTCAGCAAACTTAATCAGTGAGTATTGTTAACCCTTTAGGTTAAGGATCTTTTAATGGTTTTTGGAGTACTATCTGATTGTTCCTGCATTTTGAAGAGATAGAATATGGACTTTCATGGATCTGGATGTCTGCAATGGTAAATCTGGCAAGAAAGACCTGTGGTTGTTGATTTGACGCGTAGCATTCTGTTCTGTGATTAATTCGCCGTGTCGTACTGAATTGGACTTAGTCAATTGCATAGACTTTCTTGAATAAAATAAAATAAAATAAAAAATTGTTTTTTATTGTACTGATACTGACTTTGTTTGAAAGGCTTCATTCATAGTAAGATACTCGTCAAGTCTCATTTTAATATCCTCTGGTGGTGTATCATCCATTCCAGAAAAGCCTGCTGCAAATGATATCTTGTTGCCTGATACCTTTATGTTATCTATTTCCATGTCCGCATATACGTTTGCAAGTTCTTGTGCCCAAGCAGAAGCTTCTTCTTGATTTATGCCGTTAGTATCTATTGTTACATTACACATTTTGGTCATTCAAAATCACCTAAGGGGGGATCTAGTAAAGTGATTAATAAAGTTGACGCAACAAAAAAAATTATACGCCTCACGCATTTAAACAGGGTGGTCGAAAACGCACAGATTCATCCCTTCCCCTCAAATCCCCAGTATTTTACTAGTTCCTTCTCGAATTTCGAGAATTGTTCATCAGACAGAGGGTCACCACAATTTTTGTGTGAAGGTACAACCATCATACCCATTAATTTGAAATCTACTTCATAGAAATGGACATTGGGGCATTTGCACATCTTTCTGCCAAATAGAACTTGTAAACCCTTATTAGTCTATCTAATTACTTGGTCGAGGTTTCTTCATTGTTGGATGGAGAAAAATATTACTTTTGCTTAGCTCTTGTCTTACCAGTCACCTAATTTTTGTGGTTTGTCAAGTGCTACCGATTGCTGTAATCTGCTTTTTTTGAACCTGACCATATTATCGGGACAATTTTTCATAACTATTGACAAAATGTTGAAGTTCAACGGTCAGAAGCTGAAGAGTATGTGCAAATGAGGTACATACTAATCTTTATAATTTCTAAAAAATTAAGGTGCCTGCTAAGTGATGTAGCTTCGAAACTCCGATTTTCCATTGTAACTACAAGCAAAATGCATGACAATTGTCAGACAACTTCAGAGATTACAAATCTGAGAAAATAGAATTCAGAAGGGGTCAATAACTATGAACTATGAATCGGTAGATCGTCAATTATTAATCCTTTCAATGTTTCTGTCTTTAATTAGAGGTGTCAC
>JAKEIK010000319.1 GCA_022545895.1 Nitrososphaeraceae archaeon
ATCGCAACAGCCTGTTTATCTCCCAATATGCTGAATACATCTTCAGATAGTACTGGAACAGCTTGTTGGTGCATCGATCGCAACAGCCTGTTTATCTCCCAATATGCTGAATACATCTTCAGATAGTACTGGAACAGCTTGTTGGTGCATCGATCGCAACAGTTATTTTGTCTAATGTGCATTAATAAGCTTCCGGGGAAACAAGCTTATTCTTGCTTATTTTGGACAATAGTTATCACGCTTCTCTTGGCTTTGCTAAAGTCGCTATAAATAGGCATTAGTTTAATTCACGAACTGGAAGGAATACAAAGACATGGAAGGACATTCTACAGAAGACATACTGAAAGCAATTTCTGATAGCAAGTCACTTGATATGTTTCGTTCCATTGCCAAAGGAAATGTAGAAAGTGAGGTACTGAAAGACACTAAAGGACTTTCAAAGAAACAATATTACTTGAGAACCAGGCATATGTTGAAAACAGGATTAATCAAGAGAAATAAAGGTCGCTTTTCACTTACCTGTTTGGGTGTTGTTGTATATCAAGCCTAGCTAGTTGTAGAAAAGGGAGTCAATAATTTTTGGAAACTTAAAGCAATTGATAGTATTCAATCATCTGCGGAAATAGGACAACATGAGCGTACGAAACTCATCAAGACAATAATAGATGATAGTGGAATAGAAAATATTTTGATGGCACAAAGTTAGATCTCGATGATGCTAACAGTAAAATCTATCAAGATCTGAATACGCTCACGAATTCTTTTCCATAGGTTGTAAGTTTATATCTTCCGTCCTCTACTTTGACTATCCAGTTATTTTCTAGAGCAAATTCAACATAGAACAAAAACTCATTCTCAAGATCCAAAGATTTTCGTATATCTTCTTCAGGAACGCCTTGTTCTAACTTGGTACAGATTATCGCAATGATATTTAGAGGTGAGTGTTTCTTAGTCATTCTTGGGTTATCATCTTTACTTAGAAACTATTCCTTTTTTCAAAATATCTAGAATTTTTTTTAATAGTTCATGACTCAACTTGAATGGTTCAATATTTATTTTTAGCTTCCTTAACTCCTCGTAAATCGCTGTATCTTCAATAGTGTCGATCAACATTTTGTTCGTTATTGGTTTCTCCAAAATTTCAACAGGGATGCTTAGCGCCATTATACCATCAATCAACGTTTTCACAAGATAAGCAGAAGCAATAATGATCCTCTGATGAGGATTAATTGTTAAAATCTCCTTCGCTACTTCCAGCCCATTTCTGTCTGGCATCTTGTAATCGAGTATAACCACGTCAAACTGCTGGACATCTGAAGTACGGGGTTTTTTGGCAAATGATTCATGTAGTCTGTCAGTGTATATTTGTAGGCATTCTTCACCTAGACGTGTGATCGTTACCCTATGTCCTCTACTGAGCAATATCTGTTGATACCAAGATGCAATTTCTCGGTCATCTTCCATAACTAGTATCGATAATTTGTGTGAGGTTATCATTATTTCGTGGTAATAATTTTCTAGCTAGATTTTATATAAAATCATGGATTTTTGTGTAATTATTTGAATTTTA
>JAKEIK010000320.1 GCA_022545895.1 Nitrososphaeraceae archaeon
AAAGAATCAATATCTGTTCGATTGATAGTTAGGGGGAAGGTTCAAGGAGTATATTTTAGATTTAATATGCGGCAAGTCGCAATGAAAAATTCTGTTGTAGGATGGGTAAGAAATTTGCCAGATGGAAACGTGGAAGCATTGCTTGAAGGAAACAAAGAAGATGTTAATCAGGTTGTACAGTGGAGTAAGATCGGCCCTGAGAATGCGAGAGTTGACGAAGTAAAAATGGACTACGGAGAATATACGGGAAAGTACAAGGATTTTATAATTCGATACGACAAGTCCTAACAATGCGATTCATCTCATATCAGAATAATAAATCATGATACGTCAAAAATAAGGCTAAGTTAGAACTATATGCGACGTTGCAATTTTATTTGTTGCAATTGAATAACGGAAAATTAATTGCGATTAGGATGAAGACTACTATTGCTGGGTAAACGAAAATTGCGTTTTGCAACTAAAAATAAATCATATATTGTGGAAGAAATTTCTTGTTCTATTTTATCTTAAGGCTCTTTCCATTTTACTTTAATTCCGTTCCAACCAGTTGTATGCCATTTACCTATAGCCAATGACTGGTCAACCATTTTTTCATTAAACGGATACGGGTTTACCTAAAGATAAGGCGATTCAGAGTCATCATCTCCTGGGAGATACCCACACCTATCTGCTCGCTGTTTTTCAATGTAAACGATTCAACTGAGAGATCAAAACAATTTGGCCACAAATACACCTGAGTGAAACGGTCACTTAATTTCATTCTGAATAATTCAAAGACATTTGTTAGCCTTTTTTGTAAATTCAAGGTATTGAAATAAATCTTCATAACGTGAATTTGTCAAGGGATCGGTCTGTGGCATTTCGGGATCGAATTTGGTAACAGTTTCTTCCAATTTTTCCAACAAAGTAATCATGAGTCAAGTCGACAAGGTATCTTTGTTCTTTATGAAATTAAAGAAGGTGTCCAGATTAAAAGGGAATATGGGCAATAAGAATAACTTAATTCCTGTTGGTACCGGCCTAACAAAATATGATACTGATCTAAAAGGTGTCGTACCTTTTCGGTTTCGGTTCTCATTGGCGGTGCCCAACTTTGAGCTCGACATCAAAATAAAGTAGTTTTTGTCCATGGATCCAATTCATTCTCCCAAGACAATTAATCATATTGCAATCAGTGTCTCGGATTTAGAGAGAGCACTAAAATGGTATCAAGAAGTGATGGGTTTCACAATAATAAGAGGCCCTACTGAACTAGCTGCAGATGATACACAAGTAGGTAACGCACTCGAGAATATTTTTGGATCAAAATTTAAGAAATTACGAATTGTATGGATGTCTTCAGCCAATAATGTAGGATTTGAGATATTTCAGTTTATTGAACCCAAACAAGTGACCGAAAATAGAAAAATTGAATACTGGAGCGGCGGAGTAATTCATATAGCTGTTACCGAAAGAAATATCGAGGGACTTGTTAAAAAAGTGACTGAAACTGGTGGCAGACAACACTAAGATTTGGGAACTCAATCCGAATAAACCCTACAAGCTGGTTTTTTGCTCAGATCCATTTGGAAATATAATTGAAATCTATTCCCATAGTTTTGAGCAATTTCATGCGAACATGTAAAATATTGAGCGAACGACTTTATAATTATTAGGCATGAAAGTATTTCCTTTCTTAATTGCTTAATTTTCAACTAGTCGTTTTTAGTTAGGTAATGATGACACATACTCAATTGTCATATTGTAGTTAACCAACAACAGCATTCTTTTAATAAACATTCAGAACATTCAAGAGGAGATCTGCTTGCTTTGCAGTCATCATGACTACAACCGCATTCGGTACATTTCAAACAAGGTTAGTATCATAAAAAGCTCTAATAACACTTCTGAGCACTGTTGTGTTTTACAATTACCTTCACAGAAATGACTTGCACAATTCGATCCTTTAGCTGGATCTTGATAATGTTTTACGGCGTTGGCATATGCCTTCTTGAAAATATGCTGAGCATGTTCAGGTAAGGAATCAAGTTGTTTTTTGTTCTAGCAGATAATGCGGTATCTATATTAGA
>JAKEIK010000321.1 GCA_022545895.1 Nitrososphaeraceae archaeon
AAAGATGATGGCTATCACACTTTGATGTCGGGCAAATGGCATCTTGCAGGAGCGGGAACAAGCGACGGTACGACCCCTTACTCAAAGGGCTTTGAGGAAAGCTTTTCATTGCTAGAGGGTGGTGGGCAACACTTTAACTCAGGACCATATTCGGTGGGCCATCATGTGACATTTATAAATAACAGTAAGGTTATTCCACGACCTGATAATACGACCTATTCGAACGATCTCTACACAAATGCTATGCTTTCGTTACTCAAGAAATATCATGGGGACGAGAAACCCTTTTTTGCTTATCTTTCATTCCAGGTAGCACATAGTCCTTTCCAAGCTCCACAAGAGGATATCAAGAAGTATGATAATATGTACAAGGTGGGCTATGACAAAATAAGGGAGCAAAGATTTGAAAAACAAAAACAATTAGGGATGTGGCCTGCAGGTATGAAGCTTCCTGAATACGTTCCACCAGTTGATCCATGGAGTAATCTCACAAAGGAACAGCAAGACTATAGGGCCAAAGTCTTAGCAGTGCATGCGGCAATGATTGACAATATGGACAGGAATATCGGGAAAGTAATACAATACTTGAAAGAGACAGGCGAATATGACAACACTCTTATCATCTTTGCATCAGATAACGGAACTGTCGAACCTGTCGAAATGACTGATTTTGTAACCGTCGGAGTAAATCCTAATGACCAGCGCGAGTTTGTAAGTAAATTCAATAATAGCCTAGCAAACCTTGGAAATGGAGACTCCCTTGTTAATTTTGGTACTTGGGGAGAAGCACAAGATGTTACACCACTTTCGGGATATAAAACAACTCAATCAGAGGGGGGAATAAGGTCTCCCTTTGTGGTAAAGTTACCCAGTAAGGAATTAAGTACGAACAAGACTTCGATAAGTCCTGAAATAGTTAGGGCATTTACCCACGTAATTGACATGACCCCGACCTTTCTTGAATACGCAGGCATTCAATTACCTGGGTCTACCTACAGCGAAAATACCGTGTATCCTATTATGGGAAGATCTTTAAAGCCTCTTTTAGAGGGGCAGGTCAACATGATATACAAAGACAATGAAGTTATAGCACAAGAACTTTTCAATAACGCTGCTATCTTCATGGGGGATTGGAAAGCAGTAAAGAATGCGCCACCGTTAGGCACAGACAGATGGCAGCTATTCAACTTAACTGCGGACATTGGTGAAAACCATGACCTTGCAAAAGAACATCCAGAGATCTTGCAAAAACTTGTATTGGCGTACGATGAATATGCAAAGGACGTAGGAATAGTCATCCCTCAGTTTGGAAACGTAACTACCGGTCTTACTATAACAGAAGAAGCTGCACCTACCTGAGCCAATAATATTAGATCGCAGCGAGACCCCCTAAAGAAATTTCTACCGATTCGATCTTGGCTTCTATTCTGGATCGTAGATATTACCCAGTCCATAAGTATAGTCCAGAAACAATTTCTTGGTATTTTTGAGTAGCTTGTGATCCGTGATGTTCACACAACATATGTTCAAACCTTGGGATACCAGTAGAATGGCTTATTATCATGTTTGGATATGAATCACCGTGGCTCAAGATATACACACGACACTTCATGTTAGAATCAAAGAAGGTAAAATCGAAGAATTTAAGCGATTAGTGGAAGAAATGGGCAAAGCAGTTGAGAATAACGAATCAGGTGCAAAGAGATATCAGTTTTATCTGAATGATAATGAAACACAATGCGTCCTGAACGAATCGTACGTAAGTTTAGAAGCTGTACTTAATCATCTTAAAAGTACCGCATTCCTGACGACATTTCCAAAGATTTTCAATATTTGCAAGATAGAAAGGTTTGAAGTATTTGTGGATATTCACGAATGGAAATTGATTAAAGTATTATTGATGAAAGCGTTAGCACAAATGGGTGGAGTGAATTACCATTTTCTAACTGGTTTTTCACGGTGATTGCATTTAGATTCCATAAAGGCGTGCTCAGATCTTGATCGAAAGAATCATTCGTAAGAAGATGAAGGGAAAAATCTAACAAAATAGACGCAAGTAATTCATTTTAGTACACCTTTCAAAATAAATAAACTCTTTTAGGAATGATCGTTCTAATAATGTACGTATATGACGCATTTACTCCTAGAAATTCCATTAGACGTAGACTAATGTTTCTAGGATCAGAAGCCATCATTATTACCGCTTCAATAATTTTAATTTTCTTCATATACACTATCTCGACGTCGGATCTGGCAAATGGTCAACAAAGCTCGTTGAATTCTTCAGTACCTTTGATAAAAGTACTTGTTGGTGATGCCGTAAAGGCCCTAGAAAAAGACAATACTACCAAGATGCTTCAGAACTTGAATGTAGTTAATGGGATGTTAATGGATATCAAGGAAAATTCCTCTTCAGTCCAGGCAATAAAGCTGCTTGTTCATGACGCCATTCAAGCCGTTCACGATCTTGATGTAAGCAGAGCTCTTGTATATCTGAATTTGGTAGGAGAACAGTTTGGTATTCAACAATCCAAAAGTGAAGCATCGAATGAGTTTACTCCGGGGGTTTCCAATGCAACCAATTCAGACTTTCTTACTTACGAGCATCCAATTCTTGGGATAAAGATGCAATACCCTCATGACTGGAAGGTGCGACAATATGAGTATGATCCCTCAGGAAATAATACTTTGGCAGGATTTTACTCTCCATCAAAAACTGCATCCGAACTTGGAAATATCTCAGGCGTATCTGGACATTTCATACCCTATTCAGACATATTTATTTTTGATTCCAAAAATTTTACTTTGGATGAGATAATAACTGGAAGGCTCAACAGACTTCAAAATGACACACACTTTACAGGCATCGAATCAAAACCATTCAAGCTCAACAACGGACAGCCTGCTTGGTCCCTCATTTATAGATCAACAGCTGGTGGAGATGAACTCTTCAAGAAAATACAAGTTTATACTGTTTATAGTAACAAAGTATTTCTCATTAGCTTCACTTCACAAGATGCATCATTTCCAAGCTACCAACCAACAATCCAAAAAATGATAAAATCATTTGATGTGAATGGTAAAAGTACTAACAATACAGGCTAATTTTTTTGTATTATCCAATCCTAGTTAAGGAGGGGTAATTTTGACGTTTGGAATATCAGTCCCTATGTTATTCACGATCTTACACTGTCCTGCTATGGTATCTCCATTGTCTGGATTGTAATCCAAGACTATGGATTTTCCTGCCACAAGTCCACAGTCAAAACTATTGCTACCAGTCCCTCCTTCCATAACTGTGCTGCCAAGTCCATTCAGAAGCTGATCATTGCCAGAGCCTCCTACCAGAAGGTCATTTCCAGCACCCCCTGCCAATACATCATTTCCTGGTCCGCCATCGAGCAGATTTCCTCCTGCTCCTGCATTGATTATGTCGTCACCCTTTTCACCATATAACCTGTCAGTGCCGGCGCCTCCATAGATTATATCGTTTCCACCTTTAGCAAACACTCTGTCTGTTCCAGCAAGCGTGTATATTATCTCGTCTTTGTTATTTCCCTTGATCTTATCATTACAATTGGTTCCAATAATCAACCTTCCTCTCTCTTTTATTCCTGTGCCGCCTGTCAGCCCATCTGCTATACATTTTGA
>JAKEIK010000322.1 GCA_022545895.1 Nitrososphaeraceae archaeon
GCAGGAGCGTTACTATTCACGATTAATTTGCAACAGGCATTCGGAATAAATACATACAACCAAAATATTTTTCAACATAATCCCAAATGTCAGCCAGGTCCATATTGTACTAATACGGCCTCAACAAGTATTAACGATGTTGGTACATCAGATAATAATGTAGCAAGCGAGGACATACAGCAATCCAATGTGTGTTACGTTGGGGGCCCAAGATGTAGCAATGATGCATCGCAATTTCTTGTCATAAATGGAGACGGAAATAGAGCAACCCTAAGAACAAATCAACAAAATGAATGCTACAATACACCCGTCTGTTCTAGCACTCACCACGCTTATGTCGGTATTACTGGTAATAACAACCAATTTGATGGAGACTTTATTCAGAGCAATAATTGTGTTTATTCTTCAACATGCACAAATGAAGGGTCCTTTATTAGTGACCTTCCGCCAGGAAATTCTGGGTCGTTCAGTATAACAGTTGAACAAAGTAACCACTGTGGTCTAATTCAAAGTAAATGTACGAACGATGCGAACAACAGTCCTAGTGGGAGTCAAATAAATATTTGTTTTAATGGTTCAACCTGTGCGAACAGTGGGTCCAACAATCTGAATCAGTGTTTTAATGGATCAATATGTACTAATCCCGGAGAAAACACTAAAGTACGAGCAATTGGAGCCACTTCTTGCTCCAGTGGCGCTCCCGGCACTTCTACATTTTGTGAGCCAGGCAAGTCGCCGGTAGTCCGTCCCTAACCATTGGGAACTGCGATTTTGAACGAACCAATTAAACATAGGTAAGTCAGAATCTTGCTAAAAGAACATTAGCCTGAAAAAAGAAAAGGGATACTGAAGGACTCTACCGACTACAGGCCGGCAAGCAATTCTTACCCTGTGAAGACTTTTCAGAGGGATCATGCTGTTGGCCCTTCAGATTTAATTGTGGGTGAGTACGTATGATTCCACTAAACTTTGCAACTAATATTGGGCGTGGTACCGATTAGAGAGGGGGAGTTATCTTTATTTTCCTAAAAGTAGTTCACCCGTAATCTGAGACCGAAGGAATGGAACTGACTACTGAAGGTATTTTAGGAATGTTTGATGTATCGTTTATTATAGTTTTTAAATTGAGGAGTAATATCCTCAATTTTCATACCATGTGCCTTTACTATATGTTCTGTAGCATCTTTCCAAAGTTCTTCTTCTGTCATTCCTCTAGCAACATAATCGCATCCACTATCGGTTTCAATCACTCTTGCTCCTGTGTCAAGACAGGATAATGACAACATGTTTTAATTTCAATAGAGTTATGTATATATTATTTTAGAGAAAAATCTCAGGCTTGACACAGACTCCCCCTCGGTACCGTAATCCATTCCTTAAATTAAACAATAAATGATCGTTTAAAGTGGGTAGAACAGTTCCATCCTTCAGGATAGCAGCGGAAATGGAACGAACAAGATGGAACAAATTTAGATCCTATTTGCCCATGAAGGACAGGAAGACGTTTGATCAAATGTATGATCTTTACAAATTAAATAGTGCGGCCTGCAGCAACGCATGCAAGCCTGTCGTAATACACGCCGTCATTATGTCTATTATTTTCGAACACTATAAACAACTAACAAAACTGTTGGAGCAGAAAAAGGTGAAAGATAAGTCCAAGTCTAGTACTCTTGATGTTTGGACACAAACAGACGGTTTCTAAAAATGCAAAGGGTTATTCCTGATACCAGGCTTAAAGATGTCCGAACAAGACTATTAGAGGAGGTCAAAGCGACCAAGAAAAGAAGTAACCCTGTTCATCATCCGTTATTCAAACTTACCATGCAGAACAAAATAGACCATGCAAATCGCATCCTGCTAGTTATGGACAAATATCCAAAGATTACAGTGGAAGAATTGTTCTATTGGATAGCATGTAGAATTGAAGGTGAAAAATTTGTTGTTAAGTCCTATCGCTGGTCGGTACCGATGCTTCAAGAGACATATGATAATCGGGACAGTCTGGAGCGGCTTAAGTATCTTGTCTGGGATGCGGGAGGTAAAGTGCAATGGGAAGATTAACACCATCATTCAGAGTTGGAGTTCGAAATCTGGAAACTAGACTTAGAGATTACTTTGGGACCTGTTTTCGGCTACCGTATCGCGCGCTAGTAGCATCAAAATCTTGTCTGCTGTATTCTCTGGACTCATAGGTTTTAGTGCAAACTCATCCGCCCCATAATCTAAAATCCTTGTTTTATCAGAACTCTCGTCCCCTATGACAAGGATCTTAATATTAAAAGCCATTTTCTTAACATGCACAATCAACATCGCGTCTCTATTGAGGGCTATCTCAGAACTGATTACTACAACGTCCACCTTTCCGTCCAGTTTGTTAATTTGTTCCATGCAAGCATCAGCCGACTTGGATTTGTACACAGTACAACCTTTCAACCATAAAATGCCAGCCATCGCACTTGAAGCATCTTCATTTTCTAAAGCAAGCACCAAGGATGGCTGGTGTAATCCCATTAGAAGAATTAACGGTCTAACAGTAATAAGAATTTTTTATCTGAAGGAACTTAGCCGGCTTCCCTAAGCCTCTTTAATTCCCTCTTCGCCAGCAGTGTGAGAATCGTGTCTGCTAAATTCTCTGGACTGATGGGCCTAAGAACGAGTTGATCTATATTCTTCTCGAGCAACTTTTTATCTTCGTCGGCATCATCCGCGATAACCACTATCATAGTATCCGGTGTCATTTTTTTAATTTGATTCACAAGAAAGTAATCGTTTTCAACCGCTGACTCTTTATCTATCAAAACTGCATCAGTTTTGTCCTCTATTTGGTTTATAATAGACAAACAATCGTCGTTTGACTTTGACTTGAAGACATTAAAGCCCTTGAGATTCATCACGCCAGCAAGAAGATTATTCGCATCGGCGAAATCAAGTGATAAAATTAATCTTGGGGCTGCAGACTCCATCATACTAAGGAGTGCAACAAACTATAAGAATCGCAAAACGTTCCGTGAACATAGATCCAGTAGAACCTTTATCTTCCTAACTGGGGAATATAGAATCACGTCGAAGTTCCTACTGAAAGAAAGAGAGTCAATCAAGTCTATAGTCGCTGCAATAGGCTACAATACCTTGTTTGGGATGCAGGGGGTAGAGTACAATGGGGAGATCAAACTAAATTTAACAAAATAGCGGTTAATGAGCGTTATAATTGCAATTTGTGGTTTATTTTTTTAGATCCTGTTTATTAGCAACGGCGTCATAGTATTTTTGATATACTTTATCTAATCTAAATCAGTTTATTAGCGTGACAGATGACGAAGCCGATCTTGCCTACTTATTCAAGGAAGCGTTGGGAACTATCGAAGGAGTTGATGTATTCGTCTTCACTGATCCCATCTTGGCATTGGAACATTTCAAGATTAATTACAGAAATTATAAATGCGTTATAACAGATTTCAGAATCCCATCTATGACTGGTGTCCAATTTCTAGACCAAGTGAAGCAAATCAGTCCATATGTAAAACGAATCTTGGTAAGTGCTTTCGATATACATGATGATCTATTCGAGGATTGTCAATGCATAGATAGGTTTTTATCAAAACCGGTCAAAATGGCCGACCTAATCAAAGAAGTTCAGCAACAAGTCAAGAAAGTGGAAACTGGGAACGTATCTTAGAAAAAGTATTTTACGCTTCCTTTAATAGCGATGAAGTATACCATTGAGGCATGGAAGTAAGTTCGTATTAATCCCGGTGATCCTGTTGCTCACCGAAAGAATAAACAATTGCGCGAAGACGAAGTTTTAATTAGACTTCTAGAAGTTCCGATAGGTCATCATTATCTAGTGCTTTACTCAGGCATAGAAGCAATGAGAAGGGTCTACTCTAGTTATATAAAAGGCCAGATAGAAAGTCAACCCGCTTCAATTATTCTATTTCTTCCTTACTACGATACTACAGATAGTGTCCGGCAAGTTCTGGAGTCTAAAGGTATCAAAGTAAGGGAACTTGAAAAACAAGGTTCTATAGTCATAATAGATATAATGACAGTACTACGCAATCAGTCTCTTGATCTTCCTGACATCAAAAGGCTGCGGGCCCTAATAACCAAACTTGAAAATCAATATCCCAACAAGACTATATTTGTAATCGCCGATATGTCTGTCTTTCACCATTTGAAGAAGGCGAACGATCTATTAGAATATGAAAAATCTCTGCACAGAGATATCAAGGTGGAGAAATGGAAGGAATTGTGCCTCTATAATGAACGTGACTTCAGCCTTATGTTCACGGATAACGAAGCCAAACAACTCTTAGAATATCATGAAGATAAAGTCATCCAATTCTA
>JAKEIK010000323.1 GCA_022545895.1 Nitrososphaeraceae archaeon
CCATAGACCAGCTTAAAACCTGGTATTTTAGAATAAAAATTACAAGATCTTTCCATATTTTTGATTAATAATGTTACTACAAAAATTTTATACACTTTCATCATATTAACAGATCATTCTAAGCATCAATTTGTCATTATTAAGAATTTCTTTTCATGGTAACAAAAAAGATTTAATAATGCAAAGTTCTGATGCAAGGAAAGATTTGCTTTTGCAAGATTATAACTAACATTGGTTCGCTCATGGTTTATGTTAATGATATTCGGCCCTTCACAGATCTACCTTCGTAGAAACATTTGTCTATTAGGAGTCCACATCAAGCTGATGAGGGTGTTATTGAAGAATTCATCCTCTTACCAGAATTCTTGAACAAGTATAATTTGCTATATTTTATGCCCATTATGGCCTCTTTCCCAATAATTAGATTGTCTATTCTGGAGGCTACATTAGATATTTTTAGCGAGTTTTGACCTAGTTTTACTTCTGCTATTGAGTCATCACCAAGCAGTTCGATAAATGTTACCTCTCCCTTTACCTTAAAACCATCGAATTCTTCATCCGTTCTCAACACAGTGATGTCTTTCGGTCTTATGCCTAGGATAATGGTTTCGTCCCCAGTATTGGATATACTTGCTGAGAGTACGTCGGGAACTTTTATCATGAATTTGTTGTCATGTTCGTTAGCACTGCCAGTTACTAGTTTGAGAAACATAGATTTATCTCTAACTATCTTGAATTCCAAGAAATTCATAGGAGGAATGCCTATAAAACCCGCTACAAATTGATTGGCAGGCTCATTGTATACTTTTTGTGGAGTATCAAGCTGAAGTAGTTTTCCGGCATCCATGATCCCAATATTGTCGGCCATGCTCATTGCTTCAATCTGGTCATGCGTGATGTATAGCGTAGTGATCCCTACTTTTTTCTGCAATTTCTTTATCTCAACTCTCATATCTGTACGTAATTTGGCATCAAGGTTGCTTAGCGGTTCATCCATCAAAAAGATTTTTGGTTCCCGGACGAGGGCCCTGCCTAGTGCCACTCTCTGCATTTGACCTCCGCTAATTTCCTTAGGCTTCCTATTGAGTAGATTACTTATATTAAGAAGATTTGCAATGTTTTGGACTCTTTCTTTTATCTGATTTCTTTCAGTCTTTCTCATCTTTAATGGAAAAGCAATATTTTCATAGACGTTCATATGGGGATAAAGAGAATAATTTTGAAATACCATAGCTACATCACGATCTTTTGGTGGAAGTTTATTCACTAATTCATCTCCGATATAGATCTCTCCACTAGTGATGCCGGTCAGACCAGCAATACATCTTAATACCGTAGTCTTTCCACACCCAGAAGGACCAAGAAGTACCATAAACTGACCTGAGTGTATTTCCAAGGAAAAATTTTCTAATGCAGTTAAATTTCCATATCTCTTAGTTAGGTTTCTTATGCTGAGTGTTGTCAAAATAATCCGCTTCTACTTGAGTTGTTTTCATTTTCATATCATATTAATTTTAATTTCTCATACTTTAACTCATAATTGATATTGGTTTGGTTGCAATATCCTGAAATTAAATATGAATCACCGAATAACAATCGATCATTGTGGTGACTGCATGTATTCATTGTAATGATTCTTCAAGCTTTTAGAAGTTTTATATTAACAGTGTGGTAAGATATAGGATTCAATAACATGTGAGGCCACACAAATTGGCCAATACTTAAAAGCATTACATTCTAAATATGAACAATGAGCAATTCTAATTCTCTCAGAGCCTATCCTCCTGTTACAAAGAAGGGATCTTCCACAATTACGCCTCACGAATACATCTTTAAGGATTTTAAACTCATCTTCATAATTGCTTTAGTATCTCTTGTTTTGATTGCGCCGAGCTTGACACCATTTACAATGGTGCAAGCGCAACAACCTAAACAGGTTACACTAACAGCTATAGTGGCAGAGCCAAAGGAAAGGTGGGATAGTTTGTTTGCTGATGCGTTAACAAAACTACGAGAAAGACATCCAGATATGAAGATAGATATTGACTATCGGGTGTTACCATACGCGGATACAAGAAAACAGATTCTGACTGCAATGGCAGGAAGAACCCCAGTTGATCTTATTTCAGTTGATCAGATATGGCTTGGTGAATTTGCTGAAGGAAAATTTCTATCAGATCTATCAAATTTGACACAGTCGTGGAACAGATCCTCTGAATGGTTCAAAACTAATTGGGATGGAGGTATCTATAATGGTAAAGTATATGGAATTTGGGCATGGACTGATGTAAGGAGTATGTGGTATTGGAAGGATCTATTAAATCAAAGTGGTGTGAGCCCTGACTCTCTGAGAACATGGAATGGCTACATTGAAGCTGCTAAGAAGATAGAAAATTCGACTAAAGATAAGGGAGTTCAAGCAATGCATCTTGTCGGCGCTAGCCACTCTCCGGATATGTGGTACCCATATCTATGGATGCTTGGTGGTGAAATAGTCAAACAAAAAAGCGGACATCCACAGAAGGGAACCTACTGGTTTCCTGCTTACAACAGTACACAGGGCGTACAAGCTCTTGAGTTTTTGAGGGATCAAGTAAAGGCGGGTATAAAACCTCAGATAAATCACTTCTGGGGTAAGGAGTTTGCAGACAAGAAATTTGCAGTGATGTTGGAAGGTTCTTGGTTACTAGGACATTTTCCCCGTAATGAATCGA
>JAKEIK010000324.1 GCA_022545895.1 Nitrososphaeraceae archaeon
ATGTCGGATTAAACGAATCTCAAAAGCCATTTTTCACTCACGCTATTAGAGGAGAGATCTATTATGATAAGACCCCCGTCCTGTCTGAGTCATTGTCCCAGTATGTAATTCATTTCTCAGCTCCGCTATATACTAAAGGTAACATATCTGGCGTAATTGCAACACGTTTTCCAGTATCAAAACTAAACGATATATTTAGAACTTTTCCTGTTTCCGGTTCAGAGACTTTTAATCCCATCAGGTTAAATCTGATTTCTAATAACGGACTAGTGATTTATTCTGACCATGATAGAAAGTCGATCCTCCATGATAATTTAAGAGATCTTGAAATTTTTAAAGCCTTGACGAACAATTCTGGAATTGATGAAAGGGATCAACGGGGGGTTCCAGTCATAATAGAGTCTACCAGTAAGTATGGAGAATCACTATATTTAGGCATTAATCAAGGTCAGGGTTACCTGGACTATAAGGGCAGCGGTTGGTTTCTAATATTGTCAGAATCAACAAAAGACGCATTCGCGGTCCTCCAAAAAACCATAATTGATTTCATTGTCGCAGCCGGGATAATATTGGCAGTCGCATTAATTCTGATACTTCTTTTTTCAAATCGGCTTACTACTCCCATAACCCGTCTACGTGCCTTGGCCTTGAAGTTAAGTGAAGGAAATTATGATATCATGATCCCAACTATTTCAAGGGATGAGCTCGGAGACTTATCCCATGCCTTGGACATAATGCGCACTAGAATCACAGAAACTAACAAGCACTTGAATGAATTGGTGAATCAAAAAACTGGTCAACTAGTAAAGATGAATAAGGACCTTATAGAGTCGAAAAATAGACTTGAATCCTTAAATGAATCTCTGATCCAGTCGGACAAGGCGAAAGAAGAATTCATAATGATGGTAAGCCATGAGCTTAAGACACCCATAACACCTGCAAAAATCTACATCGAAATTCTTCTCACATCTAAATCGCTGGGAAAACTAAATGAAAAGCAGAAAAAGGCAATTTTAGCTGTCCAGAAAAGCATTTCGAGACTAGAAGGCCTCATAAATGATGTACTAGACGTATACAAACTTGATGTTGGAAAAATGAGCTTAAGGAAAAAGGAAGTTACGGTGGGAGATATTATCAATGAGAACATCTCTGAGCTAATGCCATTGATGAAAGATAAAGGAATTAATTTTAAAGCTGAAGTAATGGCGCCGTGTGATAGCCTTAGAGTATTATGTGATCCAACAAGGATTGCACAGGTAATAGGTAATCTAGTAAGGAATTCAGTAGATTTTGTAAAGGACAAAACTGGAAAAATCAGGATAAGGGTTGAATTGGTTGAAAATGAAAGAATTAGCAATACAAACAAACTAGATCACAATAACGCTAACCAAGTAGTAATTACTGTAGAAGATAACGGCCCGGGTATTCCACCAGATAAAGCAAGAAACCTTTTCAAGAAGTTTTATCAAATTGACACAACTCTAAGCCGGAAACATGGAGGTACGGGATTAGGTTTGGCTATATCCCGAGGCATCATAGAAGCGCATGGCGGGAAGATCTGGATCGCTTTAGAACATACTAGTGGCACTTCAATCAAGTTCACACTCCCATTAGCCGGTGCAGATAGTCGACAAACAAATAATAATAAAATATAAGGATAGTGCCAATTATGGAGACTAAGTGTTAAATGAAAATCTTGGTGGTAGACGATAACAAGGAGATTACGGATGCTGTATCTTTCTATCTTGACAGCATAGATATTTCCAGCACAGTTACCAATGATGGAAGAGAAGCTCTCAAAATCATTAGAGAAAGGGATGATTTCAACCTAATACTATTGGATATAGCAATGCCAGACTTTACCGGGTTAGATGTTATTGACGAACTGAAGAAAGATAACCTACTCGCCTTAAGAAACATTGTCTTTTTCACTGCTTCCAACATCAATGAAGAAGAATTACTCCGCCATGGGGCTAAAGGGATAATTAGAAAACCTATATCGATAGAAGAATTGCAGTCATCTATTAACAAATTCGTCGGTTAGTTGTATCATTGTTTGAGAGTATTGTTCACACGAGAGATCATCTTTATCATTTCGGTCTTCTAATGGAGAAGCACAAAATCGTACAGCGGAGCACGGGTGGAAAGGAAATTCGAATGCATGCATTAAATCCTCCCAAAGGCGACATGGCATATTTCTTTGATTAAATCATATTTGACAAATCTGTATTTTTGATTCTTTTCAGGACAGAAGGAGTCCTAAACGCTTTGCATTGGCATGCATAAGAAGAGATTTTAATTCATCCGTGATGCATCTACTTTCTATCAATAATAGTAGCCTATTATGGGAAATTATGAACGCTCTTGTCTATCAAGAGTGATATTTGGTTTATTTATCCATAAAAAACATGATTTTGGACATCTTTCATTAATAGAAGGCAAGGGTATGTTATTTGTGTAATGCTAGTCAACTCAGGTACGATCAGAATGCCATCGACAGAGTTGCCTAAAGCAGATTTCTTGAGGCAGAATAGATTACTTAAGGGTAAACCAATTATCCTAGTCTGTTGTGTTAGTTTTCCTATGCCCTATATAGCAGTCATTCTTGTCGAAATGAAGGCGTGATATATGTATTTGATTATCGATCATGATTCCTCGGGATCTGTGGATTTTGATATAGAATGTTATTATAGTTTCAATATCCAGAATCGGCAAAGGCAGACTGTATTGACTTTAATGTTGTCAAGAATTTTGGGAGATATTAAATAAATATGTGCTCAATAATAGGATATTTGGGCAATTTAAGCGCAGCGCCA
>JAKEIK010000325.1 GCA_022545895.1 Nitrososphaeraceae archaeon
AAGTTCTTGGTAAGGCTATTGACAATGCAAAGCTAAATGGTTTCACAATTGATGGAGTAACTGTGTTTACGGAAACGTCTCAGCCTTATGGAAATACTACATACTTAACCGACGTCTATAGTGTATTCATGTCAAAAAAATAGATTTTCTGTTTGATCTTACGTAACATAGAAAGAAAGGTTGCAACAAATATACGGAAGATGGGCTCGAATAATAGTTTGGTGAATATCACTTATGAAGTATAACGATGGACTTAAACTGGATTCCGAGTTCTTCGTCCCTCTTTGAGTAACCAATCAGGCCAATGCTTTCTTACAATCTCTTCGCTCAAGATCTCTCTTCTTCGCTTATGACATAATCTGGTTATTACAGTTAGTCTAATCTCAGTTGACTTCAAATCTGGCCTGTCCCTCCGAAGAGCATTGCAAAGTCGCGGGACGTATTCTTTAGCAATTTTTTCACGTATTATTTCTCTCTCAGTTTCTATGTCTTGCACTAATTCATCGAAAGACTTTTTGTCATTCATCAATTTAGGGTCATTCTCTAATGTTCCCCCAAAGTATAAAAATTTGGTCCGGGTCTCATGCCGAGAAAGGCAAAATCATTCACTGGCTATACATTTAGATCATTAAGAGATATTGAAACTGATTAGTACACAAAGTTCGTAAGTATAATTTGGGAAAATATTCTATTGGGATATTCGGATATAATATAGTATGGAAGACTCTCTTAGTTTGTTAGCGCATCGTCCTTAGCACTCTAGTTATACTGTGTTTAGTACCAATTCTCGATAACAAAATATGAAGTCAAAGAACCTGTTAATGTTTGTAGTTCTGTCTGCTGCAATTGTGACAGCACTAACCGCGACAATTGGTACCTCGTCTATAAGCACAGTATATGCAGACAAAAAGCACTGTGAAGACAATGGAGACGATAACTGTAACCATACAGAAAACAATCAAAAATTATCTCCGAAGGAAGAATGTGATAACGAAAATACAATCAAGCACCATAGTCATGGCAATGACATCGACAATATCTTGATATGCAGTATTGATGCCACCAATCTCCGAGATTCAGTCCTCCTCAATTCTACTGTATTTGGTGATACAGTAGCCCCGGAATTCCAATAAAGAAAAAACTAGCTGCGACAATCCCATAATTTTTATTTTTTGAGTTTTTAGGTTTGTTTTTTAATATAGGCATTCCAATACCCTTCTATTGATGTAAGACATTCTAGCCGCTTATCGGCGTAATCCCTCGAGAAAACGAATCAGATTAACTACCGCTCATACGCATGTTTTAAACACATTTAACATCCCTGTTAGAGACAGATTGTGATATGGATATCAATTTCAAAATATCCTCAATCTTTGTAGGAGTGTTGATTCTTCTTTTTTGTTTGATATTGTCATTTGCAGGTAATGGAAATGGACAAACTTCTAATTCCACAACAGCTAAAGAAATTCCTGGGTCATTATTCGATAGGAGCGAGGGGATACCCTTGCTGGTAGATCCTAAATTAAAAGTAGAGGTAGTCGCTAAAGGTCTTGACTTTCCAACAACAATTGCATTTCTGGGAAATAACGACATTTTGGTGCTTGAAAAATCAAAAGGGACAGTAACGAGAATCACCAATGGCATAATCCCTCCAGAACCTCTTCTTAGGGTTAACGTCGCATCACAAGTTGAAAGAGGTATGCTTGGGATCGCTGTTTCAAAAAATGACAATTCTTCAACCTATGTCTTTCTTTATTTCACAGAAGTGACAAATTCTACGAAAAACGACAATAAGGGAGTGCTCTCAAATAGGGTATATAGATATGAATTAGTAGACAATAAGTTGGTAAATCCCAAGCTATTGCTGGATCTGCCGGCCACACCTGGTCCTAGGCATAATGGAGGCGCCATAACAATAGGGAATGACAGTAACCTCTATGTTCCTATTGGAGATGTTGATGGCCATGCGACTGAGGTACAGAACATTGTTGATGGAGATCCTCCGGATGGGACTGGAGGCATTATTCGGATTACTCAAGATGGTCTACCAGCTCCGAGTATCATAGGTGACAGTGGACCTGCAAAAAAATATTATGCGTACGGAATCCGAAATAGCTTTGGATTGGATTTTGATCCTTTAAGCGGCAAGTTGTGGGATACGGAAAATGGCGCGGGATTTAGCGATGAGATTAATCTTGTTGAACCTGGCTTTAATAGCGGTTGGTTAAAAATCCAGGGAAAGGCGCCGCCGGATTTTGATTATTCTCAGCTAGTCAATTTTGGCGGAAAGGGAAAGTACAGGGATCCAGAATTGACCTGGGTGGATACAGTTGGACCTACAAAAATAAAGTTTTTAACATCAGACAAGTTGGGTAAGGAATACGAGAATGATATGTTTGTATCTGATGTTCACCATGGAAGGATCTATCATTTTGACTTGAATGAGCACAGAGACGGACTAATTTTGCCAGGAACACTTGCAGACAAGGTCGTGGATACCGACGCGGAAACAAATGAAATCATATTTGGATCAAATTTTGGTGGAATCTCGGATATGGCCGTTGGACCTGATGGATACCTATATGTAGCTTCGCTAGCGCGGGGGACGATATACAGGGTGGTTCCGGCAGGAGATCAATAAAAATGGCTCGAGTTAGGTTATTTTACAAGGTATGAATTCATATTATGATTTGTTGTGAAGATGATAAAAATGAATATGACTATCTTTGAAAAGAAGAAAGGATTTTTTGTACTCTTGATCTCATTTGGAATCGGATTCTTAGTCTCCCTGTTCGCAGAAGATGAATACTTGCCACTTGTTTTGGCTCAAGGGACACATATTCCAGATTGTAACTGTACAGCAGATTATATCGCAACTAACCCTGACAATCTTACTACAATGACAATACCTCGGATCAACATCGTTAAAACCGAGATATTAGACAGTCAAACGGAAGGGCATCTAGCATGGAAGGCAGTTAAATCAACCGTATTGATGAATGTCATTACTGATAATTTTCTTCTTGGGAATTTTTCAACGGGGACAGGTAGTACCGTAGCACTGAATACAATCAACGTCAAACCTAATGAATCTCTTGGAATTCAATTAAATGGAAAAATTCCTGAATCCGCAAGAGCCGAGATCATCAGGGCATCTGTCAATGAAAACGGCACAATGAAGGATGTGAAACCTGCAGAAAAGATTCATGATTATGAACTCCAGTATGACAAGGTGACAAAGAAACTCCATTCGGGAGGAAACGATTTGGCAGTCAACTTACATGAACCAGGATACTACCTTGTAGTAATATCATTGTCCTTTGGTAATCACCATGGTAACAATATCAATAAAACGGGTGGACTGACTAGTGTGTATGAGACAATATTGAAGCTAGATTAAGACAATAACCTGTGATTCGTATCCAACTTTTTAATTTTAGCTATACCTCTACTTCAAGCTCAACTAGTCGTGTAAAAAAAACACAAGCCCATTGAAGACACACAAGAATGTTTTTTTGCTTGATGATACCATAGGAGTTATTTAGGATAATTATGAGCCTTGAGGGGGTAAAAGAATTTGATTCCTCTACCTGAATTCGAAAATTGAAGAAGCCCAAAATCGAGTGTCGACCATTTTTCACGAATTAATTGCAAGAGTGATCTTTAATGGCCAATAGGGAAGTTGATGGTAACTATTGATTCGACACTGTAATAGCCAAATATCGTTCAATTATCTTGAGCGTCTTTCTCGTCATTCTCGACTTCCTGTTCTTCTGACTCTTCTTGTTCAAAATCTTCCAATTCGTGAGTTTCTTCCTTAATTTCCTCCTTTTCAGCTTCGATTTCATCCTTATCATGTTCTTCCTTCATTTCATCCTTATCAGCTTCCTCAGTCATACTCTAACCACTTGTTACAGTCTTATTTGAATAATTCCATCTGGATCACATGTGATAGCTATGTATACTAATTTGCAGGTTTGGTTGACTCCTACAGTTTCCATGGTAGACATCCTATCAAATATTAATTTCAAGTTCTGATCATGATGTTCCTGTTCAAAAAAATAGAAAGCTAAATTTAAAACAATTCATAAGACTATAACGATGTTATCGTGGAAAGCCAAAGGATATCTGCAGTGCATAGGGGAAAGAAGCTAAAGATCGTCTTACTTCTTACATCTTCTTATTTTGCAATACAGCTCGCGGGGGGTATATTGGCTGGTAGTTTGGCTTTGATTGCCGATGCTGGTCACATGCTTACTGATGTAGCAGGACTGTTACTTTCTCTTCTGGCAATTGGTTTTACCCGTAAACCCGCAACTCCTCAAAAAACATATGGATTCTATAGAATGGAGATACTCGCCACCTTAACAAATAGTGTCGTGCTAATATCAATCTCCTTCTACATTATATATGAGGCGTATCAGCGCATCTTCCATCCGCAAGAAGTGCAAGGCATACTTGTAATTCTTATTGCAAGTGTGGGCCTCGTAGTGAATCTAGTATCCCTGAGGCTTTTGTCACATTCAAGTTTGCATGAACACAAGGGAGGTCATGAAAATCTGAATATTAAAAGTGCATCTCTAGAAGTATTTAGTGACACACTAGGTTCCGCTGCTGTGATGGTCACTGCCATCATAATCATTTACACAGGATTTTATCTGGCCGATCCAATAGCTAGCATTGCTATTTCTCTTTTTATACTTCCACGGACATGGTCGCTGATGAAAAAATCAGTTCATATATTGATGGAAGGTGTTCCGCCAAACATATCCCATGATGAAGTAAAGAAAGCTATCATGCAAATAAAAGGGGTTACTGGTATTTTTGAATTGCATATCTGGAGTATTACTTCGGGCATGGATGCATTGTCAGCACACGTAGTAATAATAGATCCAAGTAAATCACTCGCCATTCTAAAAGAGATAAATTCAATAGTTGAAAAAAAGTTTGGTATAAGCAATATTACTATTCAGATTGAAACTTATCATCCAGAAGCTGACAGGTTCTGA
>JAKEIK010000326.1 GCA_022545895.1 Nitrososphaeraceae archaeon
GAGAGAGAAATAATAGATATCAGCCATATTACATCACTCTTCATACTTATCTCTTCTATGACTAGCAAGGAATTAAAGGTGACTTGTTTGTTAAGATGCTAAGCCTCTAATGCAATCACACTATCCATGCTATATTTCTAATTTCTACTATTTCAACTAGATTTGGAAAATTGATAATACCAATCGTAATATACTAATAATATCATAAATGCTGCATTATGTCTGATAGACCATTAAAAATAATCCGAAATATGACAATCTAACTCATCTTAATTTTCTCTATTTCCATATAATCAATAGAAATGCTTGAGAAAAGATGCGCATATAAAAGGTATTACTAGATGAATCCACATACCAATGGAGGACAAATCTATACTACTGAATAATAATATTAAAATGAGATACTTGGAATCAAAACAAGGCGTCCATATTTCTGATAGACACATTTTGTTTATACATGGTCTTGGTTCATCGGCTGATAGATGGTTAGACATTCCTGATGCAATATCAATGTATTACCACACGATAGCTGTTGATTTAATAGGCTTTGGAGGAAGTGACAAGCCAACAGATGTTAATTATACCATTGAACAGTTCTCAGAATTCATTCTAGAATTTATGGAGAAAATTGGACTAAGTGGTGATGATAAGAAAATTACATTAGTAGGTCATTCACTAGGAGGATACATAGCTGTTGAATTTGCTATAAGAAATAAGGGACTGATTGAAAAGCTTGTGTTAATTGATTCTTCAGGATTTCTCAAAGGACCAACACCTCTACTTGAGCAATATCTTAACGCTGCTAAATATCCATCATATGATAATGTAAGGAATGTATTTGAACAACTGGTGTCTCAGCCCTGGAAAGTCATGCCTGTAATTATCAATACTTTTATAACAAGGATTAACTCACCTGGTGCAAAATATCCTTTTGAATCAGCTTACAAGAATAGTACTACTACGCAGATTGACTTATCAAGATTAAAATCTATCGAAGATATTCCTACATTGATAATATGGGGCAAAAGCGATAATTTGATACCAATAGATCATAGTGAGCCGTTCAAACAAGTTTTTAAGAATTATAGAGTTGAGATGATAGAAGACGCTGGCCATGCACCCTTTGCTGAGAAACCCGCTATTACATGCGAATTATTGCATTCATTTTTATCACAAAATTATTAATGCGTAAATGAAACCATCTAGTTTCAATAAAGTCTATTTTAAAAGGCATAGCCAGTGCCAACAATGTCGCTAGGCCAATTTCAGTGGAGCTGCCTGTTACCTGTTGCTACAGCGACTGGGATTTGCTTTTCCTCATGGCTCATTTTATCTAAAAATAAATTACTGAGTCACTTTACTTAAGGATTTAGCAATGTTTAGAACATTCTGAAACTCTGAATTCGTCTATTATTGGTCTTATCTTTTTGGTCTCTAACCAAGGAACTTTAAACTATAGTAACTTATCATATTGTATATACGATATATATAAATAGGCTAATGTCTATATATTATATCGTATGACCGATATAATCTTTGAAGAAGTGATTGTAAATTGATACCAGTGTCAGAAGAATCTATTGTAAATGCAGTCGAAAAAGTCAGCAAGAGTGTAGTCAACATTGCCAGTGTTAGGATGATGCAAGACCAGCTATTCAGAGTATTTCCATTACAAGGCGTCGGCTCAGGTATAATCATTGATGATAGAGGACATATACTCACAAACAACCATGTGATAGAAGGGACTGATAGATTAAGAGTAACTCTTGGGGATTCAAGACAGGTAGGTGCAAAAGTTGTAGGAACAGACGAGGAAACCGATCTAGCTGTAGTTAGGGCTGAACCTCTTGAAATAAACAGTAAAGAAGCGGTTAAATTTCAACCTGTGAATTTAGGAAATTCTGAAGAGCTTAAGGTTGGTCAAATAGTCATAGCTGTGGGTAATCCCTTCGGCCTAACCGGGGGACCAACAGTAACCGCTGGAATTATCAGTTCATTAAACAGAAACGTACAATTCGAAAATGGAATCTTGGAGTTAGTACAGACTGACGCAGCAATAAATCCTGGAAATTCAGGCGGTCCCCTAATTAACACAAAGGGTGAAGTAGTAGCAATAAACACGGCAAAAATTCCGTATGGACAAGGAATCGGGTTTGCGGTTCCTATTAATACGGTAAAATCGATACTAAACGACTTGATAGAGAATGGACATGTCACAAGACCATGGCTAGGTATAAGTACAGTAAAATTAAATCCTAGAATAGCTAGCTATTACAGATTACCATTAGTACATGGTGCATTAATAGTCAACGTTGAGCCATATAGTCCAGCGGATAATGCAGGATTGCGAAGAGGAGACATTATCGAAGAAATAGATGGAAATAAGATAGAGAGTCCTTCACAGATATCATCCTATATTAGAAAGAAAAAAATGGTTAATGATAAAGTAACAGTCATCGTTAACAGATATGGCAGAGTTTATGAAATACCTTTCCAAATGGAGGCTCATACCTAACTCTTGCTTAGTGGGTCGAATTTTAAGTGGGTCTTGAATCATTGATACTAGAGAAAATAAGCAAAGAAATATTGAGTTGGCCTGGGGTTACCACTGGTCCACACCGTTTTGGTGGAACTGAATTCCGTGTAGGAAAAAGAGAGATGGGACATATTCATGGCGATAAATTGGCGGACCTACCCTTTCCCATGCAAGTCAGGAATCAGCTCATTGAGTCAGGTCGTGCTTCACCACATCATATTATACCCGAATCTGGATGGGTAAGCAAATGGATTAGAGGTGAGGAGGACGTGTCTGAAGTTGTCGAATTGTTCAGAATGCAGTATAAACGGCTAACTCCTCAAGATGCAATAGTCTCAAACTGATTCTACAGAACACATGTAATTCTAGTATTATCGATCCCCTGCTTACAAAATTTATAAGTATACTATCTCGTCACCTATACTAGACAGCGAAGCATAAGCCATTGATGGACTAGTATGCAGGATGGTCAGATTATTATCAGATTAGTCTGGCAAGCATTCACAATCATTATGGTCCCGATATCAGAAACGATAATAAGAAACATCTAATGCTTAAATAAAGCTAAGCATTGACTTTGTATACATTGAAACCAGGGCTTATGACGCTATCTACATCTTTTAACTCTCGGTTTGCTAGGGATTTGCCGTTGAGCATTATCTTATTTATTCTGGGCTCCTTTCTGTTATCGATTAATTTAACCCACACTGTATATGCCGACGGTTTGTTTGAAGAACAACTGTCTGCATCCTTAGGAAATAGGAAGGCCGACCTACTTATTAAAATGAGCCCGCCTGTTGTGACCACAGAAACTATAAAGAATCAAAGCCAAAAACCAATAATACAGTTCAGATTATTCGACTCAATTATGAACAAGAGTTTCGATCACGTGACATACTTTATTACGATTGAAAAGGAAGGTAAACGCCTACTTACAAATTGGTTCCACGATCATGCTGGAGATTTAAGAATCCAGATGAATCCAAGAAATACCAGTCAGATAGTCGTATACGGAGAACAGGATCCGATACTAAATGCATATACTGGAACGCCTCAAAGTCCAGTTGTTGCTGCTGGTCCGATATTCTTAGAAGGCGGGTTATATCATTTCATAGTTCAGATAGCAACCGTAGATTACGACAGGACTTTAATACCCGACAACCAGCAACCAGTCTATGACGGATATCTTAGTGTTGGCAACACACAGAATTATGTGATACTAAGAGATAGTAAGGAAGTTCCGATTAAAATAATATCATATTATGATCAATTGAAGAATATTACATACGACCAAAAAAGTAATGAGCTGAAGTTTCTTATGCCATTCGATTGGAACACTGGTAGAATTAAGAATGTCAACATATTTGTTCATGAAGAAGTTTCTGTCCCAAAACCAAGTTCATTTTCAGCTCAGAGTTATTCTGGAAAAGTTAACGGTATTCCGGCAGGGAAAATGCTTATGATCGATCCGTCTAACTCCACTAAGGATGTAATCCACTTTATGATACCCAAA
>JAKEIK010000327.1 GCA_022545895.1 Nitrososphaeraceae archaeon
CTCGCGTCAAACGGTACAAAGAAGACGTGTAAGAGTATTGGTTTCAAAGCTAGGGCTTGATGGTCACGATAGAGGTGCTCTTGTAATATGCAGAGCTTTAAGAGATGCAGGAATGGAAGTCATATATTCGGGTTTATTTTGTACGCCAGAACAAGTTACAAAGATAGCAATAGATGAGGATGTGGATGCTGTTGCTATGAGCTTGTTGAATGGTGCACATTTAACAATTTTTCCAAAGGTTGCGCGGCTATTGAAAGAGCAAAAGGGGGAGGATATATTGCTCATCGGTGGAGGAATAATCCCTGAAAAGGATAAGAAACTCTTGGAAGAACAAGGGATTAACGGTAACTTTGGTCCCGGAACTCCCCTCAAGGAAATAATAGAATACATTATAAAAAATGTCAAGATGAAGAACACTTAATCGGTCGACGTCGATTGTTCGAAATATGTTATTCGTACACTTTTTTGGCAATCAAGACTTAGTGGAGATTAACTATCTTTCGCAAGACAATAATCGTGAAAAATTATCTATTAAAGTCTTTGAAACTTTCTAATGCCCGTCATCCTCCTTCCACATCATTTCTCTTATTTCAGTACCTACCGTTTCTATCTGGTGATTCTCTAGCTCCTTCATGAATTTTTCGAAAGAATTTTTACCATTCTTCTTGTAATCACTTAACCATTCATTGGCAAATTCCCCTGACTGAATATCCTCAAGTACTTTCTTCATGTTTTTCTTTACATCCGAATTTATGATTCTGGGTCCCCGAGTTAGACCTCCATATCTTGCGGTTTCGCTAACTCGATTATACATTCCAGAGATTCCGTACTTGTGTATCAAGTCTACTATGAGCTTAAGTTCATGCAAGCACTCGTAGTATGCGACTTCGGGTTGATATCCTGCTTCAACGAGCGTCTCAAAGGCGTTTAATACAAGCGAATGTGTACCTCCGCACAAGTCTACCTGCTCACCAAACCAATCTGTTTCTACTTCTTCTTTGAATGTCGTTTCTATAACCCCTGGCCTAGTACTGCCTATTGCCTTGGCCATACCCAAGACAATATCTAAGGCTTTACCAGTATAATTCTGGTTTATAGCGACAAGAGACGGTGTTCCAAACCCTTCTTGAAAAAGTTCTCTGACCCTTTGTCCCGGCCCTTTAGGTGCAACCATTATGACATCTACGTCCTTAGGTGGATCGATCCACTTCCAGTGAATAGCTGCTCCATGCGAAAAACTCAATGTCTTTCCACGGGACAATTTCGGAGCAATATTATACGTATAAACTACTGCTTGTTCCATATCTGGGACCAATATGTGGATAATATCTGCTGAATTGGAAGCGTCGGCCACTTCCTTAACTATATGCCCTTCTTTTTCAGCCAAATCCCAAGTTTTACCTTCTTTTCGGAGGCCCACAACGACATCCAATCCTGAATCTTTCATATTATTAGCTTGAGCTCTTCCTTGAATTCCATACCCGACAACTGCGACAGTCTTACTCTTTAACAAATCCAAAGTGACATCATTATCAAACCACTTTTTAGCTGGCACATGTTTTGGTGTAATGATACTCTATATATGCCCTATCAGCGTTGGAGCGTCCCATCTCCCCACATTACCTCAATTTTTGGGTTCTTGATTGAAATTTAAACACCATTCAGTTTGTTCAACGTAGACAATAATGTCAAATTTTCATGATAAAGGAACATTTCTTACATCTCACTAGACATCTGTCATTGGATTTGTCGATGATGTAGAATTTTTTATATCCGCATTTGGCACAAATTGGACATGATCGTTTAGGACTACTCAATTATCCACACCGACCAATAATTCTATTTTTCATGTCATTTTTACATACTTTCTCATTACTAATTAAATTTGGAGCAGAATACTATGATGTAGCTTAGGACAAAATACGATCAGTTTGGTAATCATTAAACGACCTCGAAAAATCGCAATCATCAATCACGGTTTCTAAGTCGACAATCGTCGACCCCCCGAACAGTTTGATACTGAGCCATTGTCACTTTTGGGGTCTTTCCCAGTGATCGCCATTAATTTTGAAGCGAGCCCTCGGATCATCGGCAATCTTTCTGCAGACAATAATAATTAATTGGATTCTCGTACGAGAAATAATGATCAATATCCAAAGCGAAAAAACCTCATATAAATCATAATGAGAAAAAAGCAGTACAAATACTAGATTTGTACACGTCGAATTTAAGTTCAATTGTTTTTGCCACGAACCCTTCTAAATATCAAAGCCAAAGCCATTTGGACAGATTTGAACAGAATTGAACCTTCCCGCCACTATATTTTCACTTCATAACGAGGATCACCTAATCAAGGTATTTTCCGTTTTTTTCTTGTCGTCTTTTTTTTGACATATCATTTGCAAGAATCTTAAGAGTAATCAAGAGATAGTTAGCTAATTGAATTTGAATTATGTTATTTGAAATATATCAGGCAGAGTACTTATCATGTTTACATTGTACATTCATCTCAACTTTTTCTTGTCCTCCTAACCAACGGAAAATAGTAAAAGTATTATCTGTCGATAATCCCAGAATAGAATATGCTTGGTCCCATAATGATCATTGGAATATTGATAGGGCTACTTGAGCTCCTAATCTGTGTATTCATTGCTGTGAGTATAAGATCTAAGCCCAAAAGCAATATTGAGGAAAAGCCTAAAGCGAATGCTTGTAGCACGAACCAGATATCACCCAACAGCTAAATGCAAGAGAAGGATTTAATATTTTGCTAAAGTGCCTTGCTATCCGAATTCCACATCTTGTCAGTGTTGAAAAATGGGCCTAATTTTGCCAATAATTGTTCTTTTGATTTTGCAAATATCGCCTCAGCCGGTTTCTAGTGGCACTTATATAATTATTGGAACTAATTTTCTACTTTACGATCCCAACTAGTACAGATAGTATACGTGGCAAAGTAATAGTAATTCCTACTGAACATTAAATTAATTATCTACAAATACAGATTTAACTGCCAAATCGTATTCCGATCTATTTTATGTTGGGGTAGTCGCGCATATCTATTTCTGATCGAAGTTCAGATATTCCTTGAGTCTCATAAAGCATCCTTACTCTGCTTATACCATCCATGCTGTTAATAATACGACAAATAGAATTTGGAACTAATTTTTTCCAGTTTTTACTGCTAACAATGCATGTACGGATATGAGTGCCATTGTACTTGCCCGCCTCAAGAAAATCTGGATTTTTTATTTGGACATTTTCATCACCAATAACTAACCCCTTTACAAAGGCGTTTCCAGTATACAGTACATTAAATTTTGGAACCATGGACTTCAAATGTTGTAACCATATTGAGTTATTTTCTGAGTTGGGTATAGGTATGATGTATACCTTATCCAAACTGACGTTTTCCCCAATTAGAGCCTCATGTATCATGTGTATTCTTTCTCCAGCTGTAAATGGATTGGAAAACGTATAGTTAAATTGCGAGCTGCCTATGGCTATGACCAGTTCGTTACATTCTGATAGAATTTGTTGAACCAAATGCAAATGCCCTCTGTGGAAAGGCTGGAATCTTCCTATCATTAATCCCCTTTCAGACTTTTGCATTTTTGATGGCAATCTCCAACTTCTGTTTCTGACTCTTTATTTGACTTGGCTCGATTTTCTTGAATAATGGTTCAACTTTACCCAAACTTTCACCGGGTTTTATACACATATCATCTAAAGATTCCCATTTTTGCATGTGAACATCGCTACCATCCCCACCACGATCAATTCCAAGCTGAAGCCAGATCTTCTCTGCAGAAAAAGGGATAAATGGTTCAAGCATTATTGCCAATGATCTTACTGCATTAATTGCTATGAATAGTAATGTGTTTGCTCCCTGAGGGTCCTTCCACGGTTGCTTTCTCTGGAAGTATTGATTCAAGAATGAGGAAAACGTAAGAATTTCCTTTAATGCCTTGTCAACCTCGTTATTCTC
>JAKEIK010000328.1 GCA_022545895.1 Nitrososphaeraceae archaeon
GCTGTAAGTTAGAAATTGATTGTGCATATTGTGGTTGGAATTTAGATACTTCTTCAGTAACTTTCAACACGCCTTGCTTGTATGTATCAAAGATTTCAGAACTGTCTTGTGCAATCGTGTTTGATTGGCTCTCTACAGTCTCTATCAAATTTTCTGCTTCTTTCCTAGTTTTTTCATTCGGTGCTAACTCTGCTATAATTTCAGCCTCTTTTAAAGCCTGTTGCTCTGCTTTATCATTGTAATCGTCGGAGTTTTTGCTTGTATTTTTTGATGCCATAATAACTATAGGTCTTTACTGGTATTAGAACCTACGTATTAATTAGTATCATTCCCTTAAACAAATTGTTCGGTAGGATGGAACAGAAAACAATGCTGATTATATGGATAACATGATTTAATAGTCTTTGCACAGTTTTACCCATAAATCAATGGGTAATGACTTGAATCAATATAATCGTAAAAGGCATTATATAGTATGCCGACTACAAGTCATTATGTTCCCAAATAACAGAAACGGTACGTTATTAGATAATGATAGTGATATGATCTGTGTGACAGATATTGTATTTCTTAGATATGTGATTGAAGGAATTACACATTCTGGCATGTTAACTGTAGACTTTGAGTATTCTTCTAGTCAAAGTTCAATAAACTACCTTGATGTCCAGTATAGTGATCCTCAAATGAGAAAACATGTGGAGGACAACCGAAACGTCATGCGTAATATTGATTCACATCTAAAAAATAACTTGTTATATCAAGAATATAATATTAGATAACACCACTAACCATATGTGGCGAATTCGTGATAGCTTGTTGTCCGATGTGCTTTTCTATCATAGCCACTAGCTGTTGCATGTGGAATGGCTTTTGCAGAAATTCCTTTAGCTCTATTTGCTTTAGATCCGACTTATGGTCTTCAGATATTTCAAAAGCAGACATTAGGAAAACTTGTACATCGCTCCTGATCTCCTTTAGTTTCTTTGCCAATTGAATTCCTGACATTCCTTGCATCATTACATCCGAAATGACAGCAGCGTACAGACCAGAGTTATTTTGAAAATGTGAATATGCGAGTAAAGGGTCAGTGAACCCATCTACTTCATGACCTGCACGAGATAATACATCACTATACAACCTCATCAGATCAGCTTCGTCTTCAACTAAGAGAATTCTTGACAACCTACATACATATACACGAGTGAAGTATAAGGCAGTGCAGACCGACAAGCAACCGGATAATGGCTAAATGCTTACCAATTTCGAGAAACTTGGTTGTAATTGTTATTAATTCACACATTTACCAAATAAAAACCTCTGCCAGTGTTGATTATTCAGATATTGACCACTTAACTCATTGGATCGGAAAGCAGTATTCTAAAACTAAATGAGGTAGGCAATTCTCTCGTTGGAATCGTAATTGACCAACAGTTAGTAAACATGCGGCTTATTACTCCACTACTCTCATTTATATCGGTTACAAGCAGTATATACTCTGTTACCTATATTCAAGTATGAAGCCACACCTTTCTAAGGTAGATAAATTGATACTTAAAGAGATTCTCTCTCCAGGTCATATAAAAAATAAAACATCATTGTCTTTGTCCAGGAAACTAGACATATCCCTGACCACGATCCAGAGGCGGCGTGAGCGATTGGAAAAAGAATTCTTGGAGAATGAATATACCTTACTTTTGGAAAAATTTGGTTGGCGGCGTGTTGATTTCTTTATTTCAACCACCGACGGAAAAACTGATGTGCTGGCAAATGATCTTCTTTCTATGAACCAAGTAACGGCAGTGGGGAAGAGCATAGGAGAACATACTATTGATTTGCGGGTGGAGACTATAGTTGAAGATAATAATGAACTCTTAGACATATTGGAAAAGTTAAAGGCGATGGATGGTATTCGGGACGTTGTATGGAGTGAAATTGTAGGGACAGTAGGAAATAAGATGTCAGTACCAAGTTACATTATAGACCGGCTCTAACTCTCCTGCAATCACCAGTTACTAGTGCGACATGTAAGATGTTTTTGTACTTTGTGATTCATTCAATTGTTTATAATTAGATCTTGTGTTTGGCATTAGTATCTTACGCCTTTTAGGGTTATCATTAATTGATAATTATCGATGATCTCGGATTTGTATCATAAACAGAAAATAGGAAACATGCGATAAAACAGTTCGAAGAAAAGTAGTGAA
>JAKEIK010000030.1 GCA_022545895.1 Nitrososphaeraceae archaeon
AAGCTAGCGGCGAAAAATGCCAAAAAGCTCTCCAATAAGGCACTCGCAATGAAGAAGGAGGCAAATAAGGCAGCGGAGCTTGCCAAGCAAGCAGAGAAGGATTTGAATGAATCTGCAAATAAGGACACTAATAATGATAATAGTGGGCAAGGCAATGTGGTCAAGGAGAATACGAAATCTGATAAGGATTCATTGGATAAAGTATCTGAAGACAAGTCAACATCTCACACTGATAAAAGCGACTTAAGTCAAATCCAAGATGCAAAAGACTTGAATACCTCAAATTCAGGTGATGCATCAAAGTCTGGATCGGACGCACTATCAGATATCGGAAAAATAGCATCTCAAGATGAGAGCAAAAGTACCGATAATGAAAAGTCTAAAGTGTTGGTGAAAGACTTGGAATCTTCAAAAACAATACAAAGTCCTGCAACTGAGGACAGTCCGGCCACTGTCAACGACTCTTCGCATAATGATAGTAATAGTCAGATATCCGAGGCCAAACCAAGCTACGGCGAGATTCTTGCTCAAGCAGAAAAAAATATCCGTGATAAAGCAGAGTCAATAATAACTGAAGTTATAAAAAATGGAACAGAAGACTCCATCACCAGCCCCCCAAGCGAGGGTGATACGGGTGTCTCTGCACCTTCTAATGCATCTGAATCCGCTCCGACAAACACTTCTTCTGCAACAGTTCAAAATCTTACATCGATACCCGACCAGATAACCATAACACCACCCTCTTTGTCGACTGATGTCAAGAACAACAATACAGATGGTTCGACATCGACTAGTGAAATAGGCTCTGGATGTGTTAATCATGATGGAATAACGAATAATTCAGATACAGGAACAGTAGATATGAATAATAGTTTAGTAACAGATTGTCCTGTAATGAGTCCTGTCGGCGTGAGTGATAATAATAACGGGAGTCAAATAGTTCCACAAATAAGTAATGATAGTCTTCAGTATAATGGAGCGATAAATTGTAAAAATATTATTTCAAATGGAACTGGCTCAGTATTAGGTAACAATGGACTTAATTCGAGCACTGATAGCCAGGCTGACGAAGGATGCTATCCTCAGAGTTTGACATCAGGTCAATTTAGCTATATTGTGTGGAGCGAAGGAGATGAAGATGGTAGATATATTCTGTTCAAGCGAAGCACCGATGGGGGCAAGACATATGGGGATGTCCTGAGGTTAAGTCCCGGAATTCCTTCAGCAGTATTTAATCCAAAAGTCTCGTCAGAAGGAAATAATGTGTATGTTGTCTGGCAAGGAGATTCACAATCAGGAAACCAGGATATTCTAATGAGGAAAAGCACCGACAATGGAAAAACATTTTCCAAGGAAATTAATGTGAGCAACGATCCGGCAGGATCGGGTAATCCAGAGATTAAAGTCAACTCAAGCAGTGTATTTGTAGTATGGGACGGAACAACTCCTGGCAGTAACGAGATATTTTACAGGAAAAGTATTAACAACGGATCTAATTTTGATGGTATAAAGAATCTAAGTAATGATGGGGGAATTTCATACGAACCCAAAGTTGTTCTAAACAAAAAGAATCTTGAAGTATACTGGCGTGATTATAAAAATGGTCATGAAGAAATACTTATGAAAAAGAGCCTTAATGCAGGCAAGACTTTTGACATATTGCAAAAAGTAAAGAAAGACATTTCAGGACTCTGGAAAGAAAAAGGTCTAGATCAGTTACTGCATCGCTGATTGAGTTGCGAATAAGGCTAATGCCTTGTAGCTGGGCTACTTGACAAAGTACGGAGAAATTCATCGGACGGTTGATTAGTCCGCCGAGTGAACATAATGCATAACTTTTCTCACATTGTTCAGCTATCCTGAACTAGAATGCCCAAAGTTGGGATTCATACACTTGGTTTGAATGGCACACAGATTAGTTTTGAGTAAAATCTTCACCAGCTCGTGTGTAACTGGTGGAGTCGAAATTAATGGCAGGTAGAGAGAAGGAAAAGATAGCCCCTACTCCGTTTGAATTATTTTGAGCCCACATTTTTCCACCATGGGCATCAATGATATTTTTTGAAATAAAAAGTCCAAGACCAGTCCCCGCATCCGACTTTGAAACAAATTTTGAGAAAAGTCGTGGCATGACATCAGAATCAATACCTCTGCCAGTATCTTTTATGGTAACAACAACTTCACCTTGATCCTTATTGTCATTCCGCTTCATTTCCGTGGTTATTGTAATGGTACCAGTTTCAGTAAACTTTAGTGCGTTCTTTAGCAAGTTAAATATTACCTGATAAATCCTATCTTTGTCTGCATATACATACAGGGATTCTTTGGGTTCAAAAACAATTTTTATTTCCTTATTTTTCATATATACGTCGGGACCATTCTCAATATCACTTATGACAGTTTTAAATTTCTCATTAATGTCAAATCGTTCCTTATGCAGTTTCAACAAGCCACTTTCAATTTTTGAAGCATCCAAAATATCTTGAGAGAGCCTTTGCAGCCTTTTCGCATTTCTCATAACAATATTTATCATCTCCTTCTGGGAAGGATTTCTTAATTCGGAGTGAAGTATGCCTGATAGGCCAAGTATGGGCTGGATGGGTGTACGTAATTCATGTGCAGCGACATTGATAAAGTCTTTTTGAATTTTCTCATTTTCTTTTAGTTGTTGGTAAGCTTCTTGCAGGGAAATATTGGAATTTTTAAGGTCTTTGGTCAGAGTGTCAAGTTTGAGATTGGATTCCTTCAACTCTCGGGTTCTTCTGACGACCTCCTTTTCCATGGTGCTACTCCATTTGACAAGGAATATTATTAATACAGCAACGGCAACCAGGGTACCCACAAGTAGCGAGTAACTTTTGAGTCTCTCCGCGAAAAGAGTCTCGCCAATGTTTGAAAAAATTGCGTTGGTCGGTGTAACTACCTGGATAAAGTAATTGGGCTGACCTTGCACAAATATTGGATAGTTAGTATTGATCCTTTCACCTCTTCCGTAATCATAGATGGCATATCCTGGTTTACCATTTAGTAGATTTCTTGTCAGGTTGTCTAGGATCTGATTGTAATTGACAAATTTCTGTACTACTGAACCGAAGAAATTCTTGCCAACCAAATCCTTGCTCGCCCCCACAGCAAGCAAAGTACCTTTCTTGTCTAATACGACCAAGAATTGTGCATTAATGTCATGGACATTGCCGTAATGTGCAAAGAATGACTCTGTTGGTATTGAGGCGCCTAATAATCCGAGGTATTGACTATTTTCTCTATTTATTATTGGAATTGCGATAAAAGTTGTGTATATTCCCTGCCTCTCAAAACCTTCTGAAAATACAGGTTTCAAGGTGCGTTTAGCTTGCTGTACCCAGGCTCTTTGAGAGAAATCAGCACCAAGATAACGATCTTTACCCTCTGGAGATATGCCGATAGTCACGATGTCATTTTTGTCCAGTACGAAAATTCTATCAACTATATTTTCTATCAGGCCATATTTTTCAACAATTAGATTCTTGGTTTTTTCAGCTGAGAGCTCCTCGTTCTGAAGATATGCAGAATTGCCCAGACCGTCAAGAACTGCCATTACCAGACTTAGATCTGAACCTATATGTTGGGAGATTGCCATGGTTGATGTCAGCTGTCGTTGTACTTGCTCTTTGATGAGACTGCTTTTCACATTATTTTCCGTTATATTTTGGATGAAGTAGAAAATGCCAAATGAGAATACAACTATTAGGATAACAGAAAGTACGCCTATTGTCCTAACTTTCGAGGAAAATAAGTTCACTTGGGTCTGATCCTCCGTAATACCATAGTATTATTTAATTTCCTTTTCTGCCCCTGA
>JAKEIK010000031.1 GCA_022545895.1 Nitrososphaeraceae archaeon
AACGAGGCAAAATTTGGGAAGTTGTACCAGACAAAGGAATTAGAATGGCCATTTGTGAAGATCCGTTTGGCAATATTATTGATATTTATGATTACAGTTACGAACAGACAATAATTTCCCTGCCGTAGAAGATCAACCAGTCATAGAAGGTTAGCATGTCATTTCAACGTCTTGGATGAATAGTATTTTGTGGACAAAATTAAACCACAAGAGTTGAATAACGTGTAATTAAAAGAGAATAGTAGTCAAGATTGCACAACCAGCAACACCACCCATTACATAACTTATTAAGAACCAAAACAAATCCATTCAATCGATCTATTTTATTATTCTATTTTTAGCTAGATTAACTAAGTTAAGGAATCATTAAAACTTTGTTTCTATTCAATGAATTGTCCTATTGTCCATAGGCATAACAGCGGACTGGAGAGTTGCTAATTCACCTCCAATCCGTTGTCTTAACAAAAACTAATTTTTATTGAATGGTAGTCTATTCCTTACCAAAAGAAAGGATGTCCTCGCGATGAATAATCTATTTCGCGCCTCAAAAAGCAGCGTCGTGATGCATTAAGCCTCAGTAAGAAGCAGCACTGGTTACAGTATTTCCAGTTTTTCTAACCTTGGCTTGGAATGGAGCAATTACACATTGAATAGCCTTACAATTCTTCCAGGTTCTCCAAGCCCCATTCGTCGTTGAGTTCCTCACCAAATTCATTATCCATGTCGCCTAGATTATTTACATCGGCTTCCGTCAATTCCATTTCGCCTTGCTAAAGAAAAAGTCTGCAGTCATCAACCTCAACCTTAGACCCAAGCATAAAATGTTAATTGGTTACTATACACACAATTCCCAAAAAATAGAAAAACTATGTCCATAAGGCTGAAGAAATGGAGTTACGTACTATGGTCAAAACGCTAGTTTTTTTTCGAATATGAAACTTTCAGGTATCTCGTTTAATTTCTTACCTCCTTCCCTAGAGTATCAATCATTTGTATTAAGATAAAATTTATTTACTTTCGAACTAGTTTACATTCGCCAATCAACTATCGATTCATTGAGTGGAGGAGGCGGTCCTGAAAAGTCGATGATGAAGCTTTATTCGTATATTCCTGAAACCTAACTGCCCATGGATGGTTTGACGTCACGAATTCTTTTAACATCTTGGCAGGATCGTCAGTCTCCAGACTAACAATTTCGAGATCTGGCGCGCCACTTACTGGTGGATCTCGTTGAATCCAAATGTTCTCGCGTGTAACGCCTGCAATTTAATAAAATTCATTATGTTCCTCACTCTGTCCACGTCCCTCTAATCCAAACCTTCTACCTAGTTCTAGTCCTCCGGGAAGATACGGCAAGACTAAACAATAGTTTGTCATTTCACAGTTCCAGAATATATTTACCTAAAAGATATTAAAATCTATCGCGGTTCCCCAAACGATTTCGTATTTACACAACATTGGATTTGTAATTTGTCATCAGTTGATGCATTCTCCATAGGGTCACGTAACCTATAGATGAAGAAAATTTAGGTTGAGAACATGGCTGAAATAGAGTAATCGAACTTAAATTTGAAGAGGATAGTCAACATGAGCATGTTCTTATTCCATTGATTCTAGACTTAAAATTTGGATGGTCAGAAAACCAAAAACTGAAACCCGTTACCTTCGATATCATTATAAAATAAAAAGGTAAATATCGCTTTGGTGGTTGCAATAAATTTCCTATATTGCAATAATATGTTACCAATCTAAGTCTTCGAATAGAGAGTTTTTGACATGTTATAAGTTAATTCGCGAGCGGTGTGAATGTCTATGCCCTGATGTCCCTATGTTAATCTACTTATTTGTATGTAATATTCAAACTTGATGGGCCAGATTTTCCGGATCATTGGGATGCGGAGTCAGCGGCGTAATGGTGACCTCATCCATATATGAAGGGGTAACGAAGCGAGGATTTTGTGAAGCTCTGTCTCGTCGGCGGCGCGGAACAGCCCAATGCTGTGCCATTCGCCAGGACCGAGCGGAGGACGCCAGAGCCGTACCAAATTGCCTGCTTTGGCGAGATCAGCTGCACGCACTGCCTCCGCCGCGCGCAATTCATCGACTTTGGAGGGGCTAGTTCCTTCGGGAACTGTGGTGACCAGATCGGCGAGGTATTCCATGGTCTCTTCCAGCTATCAGAGATTTTAAGTCTTTAATAGACCCTTCAGTCCAAAGTCTTATTTCATGAACTAGTCTTTCGATTTAGTTACTCTAGTAAGTTTTTCAGATTCAAATGGTTGATCCACCTAAAGGCCATAAAAAGTCACGCTCGCCATTGATTATAATACAAGCACCGCTGTCTACAATGAGGATCATTATAAGTCTGAAAGTCAGCGCCTTTCCTATTGAGTCCCGAAATACCGCTCCGTATTCACTACAATTGCTAAGCAGGTCATAGTGAGTGAACAGTTCTAACCCAAGTTCACAAATCTACAGTGTTGGATGTTGCCGTATCTTTCACATTTTGTTGACTCGTTAATTTTGTTAGTTGAATGAAGTCAATGATATTCAATTCTGTATCTTGATAACCGGCTCTGGCAAATGAACCTGAGCAGATACTAAATACACCGCGACAAATGGTTGGTTTGCACGGAGCACTATAGAGTCAGCTATGAAAGGGATTGATGCAGAATAGTACTGTGGCGAGTCACCATATTGTGGCTTTAATACTGCCCCTGCGGCTAAGACTTTTACTGTCCCATGGGTTATATTGCCCTCTTCAAGGTCGCCAAATTCTTTCTCAACCATTGAGAGAGTCGCACTATCAACGGGTACTCTTTGCCCCAAAATAACTTCGACGGGTGTAGACGCTCTGAAATTCAAGATACCAATGTAGGTACGTTGATCTTCTCTGAATGGTAAGATAATTGCTCTGTGGGTATTATTCAGATAAGGATGATGAAATTCTTCTGACACAGTTATTCCTCGATGAAGTATTTCATTTCCCGTTTTATTCAAATCTACATTAACGGTTTCTGATGCTGTTGATATATTCCCGCCTATAGTTTGCGCATGCAAGTAGTGATTCGGATGTATAGTAATGGCGAACATGATGAGCAGAATTGAAACTGTTGTATATGATGCAGCTAACAAATATTTCAAATTTCTGAAGATAGACTCGGTTCCATATTTAAAAGGTTTTTGAATATGCAACAATCTGTTTGCATTGTTCAAAAAGAATTGTCATAAGGACCGAACGATACCTCTGTATCTGAATAATGTCGGGATAATATTTCCTAATCAATGCCATTATCACGGACTGAATACTATTTACTGACAGAGATCCGGACTTAGATTTACGTTATGAGTAAATGTATATTGGGTCCTCTTTGGATCAAACTGTGTAAAGGGATGTTTGTAGTCTCTGAACACTTCCTGGTCGTTAATTTCTAGAATAATATATTCACGCAAGAAACCACTTGGTACTTGTTTTTTCGGGTCGAATTTGAAACTTGCCTCAATTTTTGTGATCGTGTGTTTCGGATTCTTGGTGGTAAACTTTCCGACGAGTGGATTAATATTCGAGTCACTTACTCTGCCATAAAATTCATCCACGCACGGTATATTGACATTGATTTTGATTACTGCTTTATATGATAGTTTCTTCTTAGCTCCTACATTCTCTGCTATAGTTACCATTCCTAAAATTAGCACTGCTGCCAATAATCCGAAAAGTAATTCATTCCTCATAATAGCAAGTAAGAACGCCTGGCGTATATAAGGTAGAGTAGACATTAGCTATTATTAATAACAAAATGGTACTAAGATGAGTGTAACCACTTGAGGAAATCAAAGTTTTAGTATCAGTTACCTAAGATATTTTACTAATGCGCGTGACCAACTCTATATTTTCACTGAGTTCCTCGGTGGCATATGGTCCCACTGGGTCCACTATCCTAGGAGGATCTTGAATTATTGACTTTAAGTATTCCAATTCCGGCTTGTTTATATCAGAGACATTTCCCTAACTACTTCCTTGTTCATGTTTACCACTCAAAATATATAATTGCTCTGGAAGAACTTTATTCTCTTAACAGTTTAAGCGATAGATTGGTTTGAAGGACTAGTTCAGTGTAGAATTGACTTTCATTAGCAACTCTTCATCGCTGATGGGTTTTCTTATAATACTTAAGTTCTTTTCTCTTTGTGGATTATCCTCATCGGCGGTCAATTGTTCCTGAGTTGCTGTGAGTATCAATCCCTAATTCTTGAGTCTATCTCCCCAATTCTTGTGTATAATTCTAGACCATTTAGATGAGGCATAAGTTGGTCTAACAATGCTAGATCATAGTAGTTAGGCCTGAATTTTGACAGAGCCGCACAAGGGTAAGCATATGCAACCACAGAATATGCTTTATTTTCTAGAATCATTGTGAGCAACTCGAGATGGTCTTTATCATCGTCTACAAACAAAATACGCGGTACAGGGTCAATACCTACCTTTTAGTAGGCGCTTACTGCTCATATGTTCAGGATCTACCTCACGCTTACAGTTGTCCATCATTGTAAATATTTAGTACGGAATTAATTATTTTCCAAGAACTTCCATTATGGAAACGGTGATAAAATATTGGGATAATTGGGTAACTGAATTTTAACAGACTGGAAAATGTTTCTCTCTTAATGCAAGTACCCCCTGCAATAGAGACTGAGAAGCTTCGTAGCCTTTTCGAATAGAGCCAGCTTTTCGATTGAAATTATAGAATACATAAAGACCAATAAAATTGACCTACCTGGTGAAGCATTAGGTGAGAAAAGCATCAATTGCTTTCAAAAATCATAACAAATAAGAAACCGAGATAAATCAAATAATTATGAAAGAACAACAAGATATAGTCTATGTAAAACATAATAAAGCCCGATTCATACTGGGAAAAAGGACAGAAGGTTTACGTATTCTCCAAGACTTCTTTACTGAAAATCAGTACGATATCAAAGGCCTTACTGGTTATTTAATCATAAAAAGTGAAGACGATGCCCAAGAAGCTATAGCACTGACATTGTGGAAGTCCAAAGAGGATATGGATTCATACCACAGCCTGAAGAACACATTTTTTGCTAAAATAACAGAAAAAATCAAACCCTTTTTTGAGCAACCTCCAGTAAGATCCAATCATCAATTGGTTGATATGAAAACTATGTGAACCGTAACGGAGTGGGTGGATTAACTATTGTTCAAAGTTAGCCAGATTCAATGTTTCTGGTGTCCTTGTCAGTATCTTCAGTATCCACGATGCCTTTAGCAGAGATTGTAAACTTCACAGAACCATATTCGTGATATGGGCTATCCTGCATTACTGCAATCCTGTTACGTCCTGCTTTTCTGAAGAAAATCCTATATGTAGTAGCGTGTGCCAAAATATTTCCACCAGCAACTTTCATAGGATCACTAGCGAATGTTGTATCTGGATTGGATTGAACTTGATTTGTTAAGACGAAGGCAATATTATACACCTCAGCAAGTCTTGTTAGTCTGTGTAACATTAAGTTAAGCTTCTGTTGTCGATCCCACAGCGTTTCTCTACCACTAAATTCGGCGCGATGAAGTGAAATGACAGAATCAATTATCACAATACATGCTCTAAATTCTTCCAAGTATTTTGCAAGATTTTTGATTACAAACTCAAGATGACTACTGTTATAGATCTTGCATACAAATATGGAAGATAATATTTCTTCAGGATCGGTAATTCCATACGCTTGAGCAATTTGATGAACACGCTCCGGTCGAAATGTGTTTTCGGTATCAATGAATATTACATTACCACCTAAACCTCCATTTTCTTTTGGTATGTTCGCTATAACAGATAGTGTGTGACAAAGCTGGCTTTTTCCTGAACCAAACTCACCTGCAAATTCGGTCAGAGCTTGCGTTTCTATACCACCACCTAACAATCCGTCCAAGCTTTTTGATCCTGTACTACAACGCATTATCTGATTTCGTCTTGTCATGATGTCAGCAGCGGTGCAGAATTCTTTACTTAATAACCCAATACTGGCCAATGCCTTTCTGGCTCGGACTATCAGTATTGACATTGATTCTACTTTATCGCCAGTATCTTCAGCCAGGTCTTGTGGTATCGACGTCGCCAGCTCTAATACGGATTCAACGCCGATTCTTTTCAGCTTTGATAATTCTATAGGCTTGATGCCAGGCAAGTCTTCAAGGTGAAGGTCTGTAATAGCTTGGGAAGGCATGATCTCGTTGACAACACGTTAGGTACTTTTTGATACATATAATGTTGAGAGCTCCAAAACGGGAGGGTGAGGGAGTACGTCAATAACACAACGTAGCATTTCGGTCAGTGTTATGGAGTTAGGTCATATGGAGTATTCACTATTACATGCTATTTTTCATAAATTATTTCAATGAATGGAATTTGAATCATGTTGAGGGTAAATTGAGATGGTTCGTTACTCGTAGTCGTAAGAGTGCATAGTAAATGTCTAGAGTAGAATGGCGTATTAAGTCAAAGCCCGACAGAGATGGTTGAGCAATCCCTGTCTGGACCAGGTAAATTAAGATGGTATGAGAAAGAGAATAAGAATGTTAGGAACTTAAAGTGCATACCGAAATGTTTATGCATGGAAGTATGCTTAATCCTCTACACAACTGCCGTCCCAACAATGGGAATTTGGTACTAATACAATTAAATAACGACAATTAAATTTTGAAGTTAATCAGGCGGTCCAATTGGCAATAGGTGAATGGGCGGACTGCCAGTGTTGTGTTAGACTATTCGACATATTATTATCGAAAGCTTAACATAAAAAGGTTCAAAGACGCTTCTTTTTGGTGAAATCTAAACTATTTTTTTTCTGTATGTGCATCTGACTTATGCCGTGCAAGATTCTTACGTACTATTTCAAGACCGCACAAATCGCAGTTAACTGTGGCATATTCGAATTCGAAGCACGCTTTACAATAATTTGTTTCTTGATATGAATACGGATCGACCCGATTATACACAATTATTTTTTCTTGTCCACACCGACTACATTTTCCCTGCTTCCCCACCGAAGTCATTTTTATCAGGTCCATTGGTTCGGGATGAATAGATTATGTGGTAATTTCAAGGTTATTGAGCTATGACTGTTTCATCTCTTCTTTGACTTGGGTTCATTCTGAGACAGGTCCTAACGATCATTACTTTGAGATGACATATGATCTGAAAGTCAAATAAAAATGAGAATAGGGAGAAGAACAAATCACTGCCTAACGTTTCTTGCTCTTCTTTTGAGTTGACTTCTTATTTGACTTTCTATTACTAGATGTCTTCTTACCAGTAGATGTCTTCTTGCCAGATGTCTTTGGTTTTGTATATTTTCGAGAATTTTCAATTGTGACAATATTCTGTTGCCTACCGATCTAGTTCTTAATTTATTGAAAAAGTTAAGATCGTATTAATTTGGTTCGCAAATGATGGAATAATATTATGAAAAAGATAATAGGTATCAATTTGGCCAGGATGTAAAGTGTAACGATTAGAAATTAACAATTAAATATTTAGAGGCTATCGACGGAGGAAGGCTCCTGTGAATTGATAACTTTCGGAAATGATAGAAGCAGTGTCTTTCAGTTTGCTACTTGACTATTACCTTTCCTGTCATCCAGGGGTGAACATTGCATACGTAAGAATAGGTGCCCGGTTTTTCGAATTTTACAGTAAATTTGGTTATCGGAGGCCCATCTGGGGGTGCTTGTCCTTCAGGCCAAAGCCAGCCAGAATTAACATAACTCTCCGTCCCATCCATAGTATAATTTGAGTTTGGGGGAAGATATGTAACATTCTTGCCAGAAGAATCTAATACAACTGGAATAAATGCCCGAGCATTTACAGTTACTACATTCTTTGTTTGCGGTGATTCGCCTGGAGCAGGTACAATCAGCGGTTCTGCATTAGAATTTGGATCTAGAGATTGAAATTCTGTTGAATTAGGAACCTGGAATGGCGCCACAAATGCTGGGAAGTATTTACTATCCTTCATGAAAGTGACAGAATGTGGTTCTGCAACAGGCGTTGGATTATTCCAGGTAACGCTTTCTCCAGCCTTGATTTCGATGTTGTAAGGTACAAAAATAGTTAGAGGAGAAGTACTATTACCTCCTCCTGCTGCTACTATTCTAGCGTTATTTTCATTTGTCTGTGCATCGACTTGATTAAGAGAAGTCAAGATTGATAGAGTACATATTACTACTAATGCGACCAGAATTGTCTGTGGATTAATTGCCGGCATAACTATCTAACAAGAATTATGCTCATATTTAAAAATTCCCGAATTACTATCTATACCATTCAGCGGAAGCCTCAAAATAACCACGAAAACAGACAGTTGGTGTAGTCTAGAGGTTTGACCTATTTGTTCTTCCACGGCCAGAAAATTCAGTCTTATCGCTGTTAAGAAATTGTTGTTTAAGTTAGAATTAATTATTCTCAACCTCTAGTACAGAATAGCCTTCTTTTTGAGTCATTTCGTTTAAAATTTTCAATGTATTTTTTAATGTGTATTCAAAAGATAATCCTGCGTTATTACAATGCAGGTACCATTCACCACCATCTACAGGTTTCTCAATTCGTTCTATCGTGTAATTCAAACGCTCACCATTTTTAGTTAATATTATTTTCTTAAAATTTGGTAATTCCTTCCATTCTTTTTTATTGTGAGCAATCATAATTGACTGCTAAAGAAAACTACTTCTTTATATAATTAGTTGCGAAATTCTAGCAAATAAAGGGAGATATGAATACGACCTAAGTTTGACGACACAATATACCAAATTGAAATACCACAGTTTCAGGGTCAATTAATGCCGTCGTCAACCACTTTTCGACTGCAAACAGATTCGACTTGAACGAACATCGGATATCATAGATGAAGGAAAACGGATAAATCTGTCAACGTCTTATAATAGTTGAGACTTTTTTTTAAAATTTGGTAATTCCTTCCACTCTTTTTTATTGTGAGCACTCATAATTGACTGCTAAAGAAAACTACTTCTTTATATAATTAGTTGCGAATT
>JAKEIK010000329.1 GCA_022545895.1 Nitrososphaeraceae archaeon
GGCTTCACTCGCGTTTGTGTGACCACAATTATTACATGGCAGGAGAGTGCGAGACCTGCGGGCAAGATACGAGAATACAAATCCTGCAATTACTGATGGAATAGCCCAATAGTAAGAACTGAAACCTTCAATTACAATAGGGGGTGGTTTGCCATATCCGAAGACAGGGTATGTTGATGGAGGCTGACTACCAACTACGAATCCAAAGAGAATAAACCCAATTGCAAGTCCAAATCCTTGAAGAGCGAGAATGGCGTAAAGTGTTGTCTTCCAACTCCTGAGATAAGTTGTCACTACCGGTTTGCCTCCTTGTTCCTTCTTTTCGTAATTTTTACTGCTTATTGGAGAAGTTGTCACTACAGCCTCAACTCTTTCCTTCTTTTTGTAAAGAGATGCAAAGATTTTTGGGGCCAGCCATAACCCGGCGGCAAATCCCATATGTGACGCCCAAGCAGTAAACCACCAAATCCAAGGAGGAAGAGCATCAGTTAAAACAAATATTGGAAAGACAACCCAATAGAAGATTGTCATAAAAAAAGCAAATGTAAAGGCAGAGAATGCTGTTACCCTCCTCACTAAAAGAAAGTAGGCCATTGCAAATCCCCATCCTCGCAGTATGTGAGCTATGAGTCCTGCAGTAAGATTTCCATAAGTAAATATCGTCGTTCCTTGGCTTCCTAGAGTACTGGCGCCCCAGTCAAACCAGTGATCCCAAAAAGGGACACCCACCATTAGATTCATTGGGACTCGTACCCAATCATACAAAGCATACGCTAACACACCCCATACAGCAAAAATTAAAAAGGTTTTGGGAGTTATACCACTTTTGCCAGGAAGAAACCCAGTGAATAAAAGTCCGAATACAAAAGGTATAAGAGTCAGATAAAACATGCCTGCACTGAGCGTTACTCCCGTGTACGTTACCCAATAAGCAAAAAGCCCAAACTGAGCACTCGCAAAGATTACTGCAAATAAGCCACGATACCCAAACCATCCTCCACCATCTTTGTCATAGATATATCTCAAAGGATTATTTCCGGACATCTGCTATCTCCACAATTTGGTTGTCAGTCCACGTTCTAATTCTATCATTTCTATCTCCAATTAATTTTCCTGACATGGTCCAGTGTAGTAACAATGCTTTTGGGATATTATCTTTGATTAATGATGCATCACCATAACAAGGAACGTTCAGAGTTGTATTATCATATTTGTCTACCAGAGACTGATAAATATACCAAGGCTGACTAGGACCGGGCTTTGGAAAATCAGCTTCCAAGTGATCGCAATGAAATATTACTTTTCCCTGATAAACTCCTGATGCTTTGAGGGTGTAATTGCTGACATCCAATACTAAAGGGAAGCCTATCCAGTCAAGAAACTTCCTATTAACTAATCCCGTGTTTAATGAGTAGTTTGCTTCACTACCGTCGGCCACTGCATATACTTTTGTGAGGTTGGCCACAAGGTTAACGTGAGGTTCAATTTCATCAAAGGCCTTATTGTCACGTTCATCTATCCTTGGGAATGTCCAAGTAGCCGTTCTACCATAGACGAAGATATAGGGACCTATGTAGACTAGGATTAAAATAAATAAGATTAGTGCTCGATTCAATAGTCCTTATTATTAACATTTGTAATATTTCAATTTTTAATAACCTGATTCTGTAACATAATGCGTACTTTAGAAAGGAACGTTGCTTTCACAGAAAGGTATATTAATACAATACACAGTTGTGAATATAAACGTCAGCCACTAAGTTTGAAATAATTGAAGTCTTATACCGGCACAATTCTGCAAACACGATAGACACGGATTAAATAGATTTTTTGATTTTTGTTGATCTGAGTCTCGGTGTTGATTTTCCATCTCGCTGCAGCCTATATGTAAATAAGGGTATTACTGATCATAATTGGAATTTATCTGAAATTTTGAAATTCACGCATTTTATAAATCTGTGATAGAGAGAAAGGAAATATGAGAAAGCACAATTCCCAAATACTCAAAATAACTAAAGTTATCTGTGTAATGAACGATTTAATACTAAATTGGAAAAATTGTAGAACATGTTCCCTAATAATAGTAATCAGAGTATTTTACTATCATCCAACTTCGTAAATTTGTATTTGCGCTTCTTGACCTCGATGTTCTGGAACTGCAAGATAGAGTTGATTTAATTCTGGAACGAACAATGATGTTCGAGCACCTTGAGCACTTTGGATCCTATTTACAAGATCATAATGATCCATATCTCTCTGTTTGAAAATATCAACGGCGCCTTCCCCACCAGAAATATAAATCTGTTTGTTAACAGCATCAAAAAATATATCGTCAACATCTTTGGCTGTATTAAAACTGGCAGCTTCTCTTCCAGATTCAGTATCATAGACAATAACTTTTGCGGGATCTCTGAATCCTACAAATAACCGGTGATTACCCTCGTCTAATGCCATCGGAAAGTTCTCTCTAGCGCTTGTAAGGGTCCACTTCGAAGTAACTTTTAGGTTCTTTTTGTCTGCAACTATTATTGAATCATCATCTGGTACATTTACAAATACTTTATTTCCGAATTTTTCGAGCTGGAATGATTCTGGATGTCCGGGCAATTGAATGTTCCCCAACTTCTCTCCTGAAGCGGCATTGATTACGGCTAACCCACCATTTCCATAGCCTACGTAAATCAATCCATTGTTACTGTCGTATCTGATGTTATCAGCATCGCCATTAAGCCTTATTGTTTGCAAAAGAGTAAAGGTTTTGCCATCAAAAATGTTGACTGAACCATCAGCTCTATTTGCAACGAACAGCCTATTAAGCTCTGGAATAAAAGCGATTCCTTGAGGTTCGTTGAGCCCAGTAGTAATGCTGCTAATACGTTTACCCTCCCTTAAATCAATTATATCCACAGAATTATTTCCCAATTCAGCGACGAACAGGCGTTCCCCCTTTTTATCGGCACCCAAATGATCCATGCGACCAGTAACGTTTGGAAGGGGGATTGTTTGTACTAGAGATAGTGACGTATTACTAGTAGAGGAGGATGCGTTACTTAATTCATCTGTATGTCTGTCTGAGGCATATGCGTTTTGCATGATAATACTTCTTATCTTAATTTTGGTCGTAAAAATTCCATTACTAATGAGACTCGATAATATCAATAATGTTACTAACATTCCTGTTACGTATGTGACAACCATTCTGTTCAATGTAATAGATTCTATTCATATGTAGATATTAAACATATAAGCCTAGCATAGAGAATATATGATTTCAAAATTTTGTGTCGATTGATAATAAACATGTGAAAGTTGTTATGTCCACAAAAACTTTTATCTCTTTTATATGTATTTTTCGAGTCCTATACTTCAAGAGATTTGCCAACTCTTATTCCAATAGCTATTTATTAATGGCTAACGAATTTGTTGATTGACGTTGAAGAGAAGCAGGAATTTTACCACTATAGTCCCACTGTTGTTCCTGGCTTTTTTAATGGCGCTTCTATCTATTCTTTCGTACGAACATAGCTTTCTTTCAGGATTGCCTACAAAATCGAGTGATAACAAAAGGTCTACAGATAAGGTAGTAAGTTTTATTTTCTCTGATGGTCTCAAGAGTCAATTGACGAATGCAAAACCAATTCTTGATAAATATGGATTTAAGGCAACCTTTGATGTAATATGTAACAATGTCGATAAAAAAGATGGATATATGAATTGGAAGGAAATTAAGACATTGAGTGATGAAGGGCATGATATAGGCTCCCATAGCATGTCTCACGTGCGTCTCACAGATCTTTCAAAAAAATCTATTGAATTCGAAGTTGGAAAATCAAAAAAATGTCTTGAAGACTACGGAATAAAACCTACAAGCTTTGAATATCCATATAGTACAGGTTCGGATAATAAAACTATAGTTGACATTGTCTCAAAATACTATGAATTAGCAACAAGGGGAAATGATCCTCTTATGTTTCTAAGATGTGATGGAATGAAACAGTACGGTCAAAAAGATTGCAAAACTTATACTGACAATGGCACTCCAACTTACGCCAACAAATATTCGATTAGAAATTGGAGTCACGATTTTGAGAAAGTAGAAAATTCATACACCGACCCTCAGGCATTAGAAAGATTCATTGAAGTTGTGAATAGCCAATCAAGATATAATAAAGATGGAACAATTGAGGCGATACCAATAATAATGTACCATGGAATTGGTGATAGCAAGAAGGATTCAGTCACCAACATAGACCTATTTCAAAAGGAAATGAAATATCTTCATGATAACAAATTTAAGGTGATAACAATTTCAGACTTCGCATACAATGAAAAACATGACTATTTGTATATAAAGGACATCGAACCACGAACTGAATTGCCAGCCAAAAATGTTACTACCGCCACAGAAGTCCCAACAACAAATGCCACAACAAATGTTACTACCCCAACTGCAATGCCAACAATAAACGCTACAACTAATGTTACTACCGCCACAGAAGTCCCAAC
>JAKEIK010000032.1 GCA_022545895.1 Nitrososphaeraceae archaeon
CGGTCCTTGAAGGTACCATTTGATGACTATTAGAATTAGTTGAAGTTAAACTGGCAGTCCTTGGCAATGGAGATATGAACGGACTGCCAGCGTTGTGTTAGACGATTCGTCATGAGTATTTACACAACATAAAATAAAACTGATAATTTCTAATCTAATCGGTTGCTTGTTGTTCTCCTAGTACCTTTCCGTAGTAATACAACTTTTAGTTTTATTTCTTAATGTAATGGTCGAGCTTCGAGCGGTAAGATACTTGAATGACATAATTTTGACCATGTGTTAACGCCTTTTCCTGTTCAACAGTCAATTTCTGGTCCAGGACTTACTTGGACTGTAGTATGCTGGGTTAATGGTTTATTTCGATACATTCTTCGCTGCGTTGTAGACAATCTTACCAATGTAGTCTTCTACTCCAAGGATCGATGCTAATTGGGATGATTGTATTCTAAGTATTTTCTCACACGTGAAACCATAATCCATAAGAAGATCCTTCAATCCATCGGCTATTTCCAATTCCATAATATCACTAAACATTTCCGAAGGTTGGACTGTCATTCACTGTACTTTATGTAACATAGTTTAAGTTGATTGCAGATTGATTTGGCTTTACTGTTGCTTTATTATCGTCGCAGGTCATTAATTCGCGATGCATATTATCAAGACCGATGCCCACAGTTTCCTTTATTTTATATTTCGATCTATACTTCCAGTTCCTGGATCTTGTTCTCAATTTTGTTCCGCAACAAGGACACCATGTTCCCTTCCATTCAAGGAATATCTGACAAACCTGGCATCGTCTCTGCCCTCGTATGTATCTTCCTCCCAAACTGGCAGGTCCCTTTGCTTTAAGTCGTACACATGAACCCTTACAAATACTCGCCAAAGGCTAATTTAACTCCACTGCCAGTATGAACATCAACATATTCACAATTCTTATCGCGACAAAAATAATAAATGCTGCATATTAATTCGCACCTGATATTAGACGGTATTTGGTACACCGCACAAAGGAAACTGGAACAAGATGTTCTTTTTTCCAGAAAAATAATTCCGTCACTACAGTACTAAAGCTAGCAACGTTAATGTCATTTGAGTAGATTGTCTAGGTCAAAGAAAATGGTATGTAAAATTATGCATTCATCCACAGACAAAAAAAAGAAAAATCGGACTATTGCCGAATCTAACTAGGTGCAGTTCCGTTTGGAGCTAGAACTTTTTCGGCTGTCATGTTAGAAGCGTGCGGTGCACCCATTCCGGTGTCGTTTGCATTACTTCCCGTGATATTGGCTTCCATTGAACTTGCGTTCGAACTCATTGCTGACATATTACTGCTTTCATTTGTCTGAGAATATACTTTACCCAATTGTCCTGTGACAGCCAACCCACTTGCAAAAATGGCTATCAAGGTTACTGTCGAGATCATGCCGATCGTTCTAGTTGTTATTGTTTTCATCAAAAATTCTTTCTCACTATACAATATAACGGTTCTAAGATGTCATTTATCGGAAGCGAAAAATATCTTTTAAATTTTAAGGTTACACGGTGTAGTTCCACTTGTTATAGAATTATAGTAGGCTCAAACTAATAATTGTCAATTACTTCTTTTCTCTACGTTTCATATTCAATAGAAAATGTCTGTTGAGATATTTCTGATCGTTCAGTCATGTTGATTTCCATAACAACCTACTAACCGAGTATGAAATAACCTCCCACACAATACTATTCACGGCAATTGGTTTGCTATTTTTTTATTGACCTCAACATACTTTCAACAGTGTGAGAATGGATATTAACTGCTCAAGATAGCTAATCAGTAACTGTGCGACGCAACCTCGTGTAGGGTAACGTTTGCTACTGTTATTAAGAATGATGATGGGATAATGATATGGCAGATAAAGAAATGATCGAAGAAAAGATAGGAGAAGCTTTAGGATTAGAGAAGGCAGCACAGAAAGGAGTTGAAGAATTAGAATCAAGGGGATTATTAAAACCAGAACACATGAAAAAATTAGGTAAAATGAAGGAAGAAGCTAGCAAACAGGAGCAGCAAATGGAAGAATGGGTTCAGCAATTAGCAGAATCTGACGGTTTGGATTCAGAAAAGATTGAAAGTACGGCGGAGGAGACTGCTGAAAAGGTTTCAAAAATAATGGAAACTTATTTGGGTGAAGACCCTGATACACAGGAGGCATTGGAATTTCTATGTTTGGCTGAAGGCGGCGAAGTTACCCACTATGAAGTTCTAGCTTCAATAGCGAAAGAGGTATCAAACAAGAAATTTGGAACAACTGTAAGAACAATCCTGAAGGAAGAACAGGGTCATTTACAATTGTGCACTAAGCTCGCAAAGACCAACGCTGCGACTGAATAACTGCAATTTAACACTCATTTCTCATTTTTTTACAATGATCTCTAGTTTTTGTTCATTCATTTGATACAGTAATCGGGAAGATCTTATAACCGTTGTAAGTATAAGAAATAATTTCTTGACTTCAATAGAGATTTTCTGATATAAATCAGCTTAATTATATAGAATTAACTAGGCTTAATCATGTCTATGAGTGGTTAAGTGGAACTGCAAATATCAGACGGAATTTGCATCGTCTTAAGGAGCATACGAACTTCTTTGATCAGGTCTGTCACCAAAACTGGTTTTTGTAAAAACTTGTCTACACACTGGGATTCTTGAAAAAGTTCGTCTTGAATTTCAAATGCGCTCATCATAATTCTCGTAACCGCGGGGTTAATTTCTTTAACTTTACCTAGTAATTTCATTCCAGTCATGGTAGGCATTCTATAATCTGAAATTACAATTCTGTAATTTTGATGGTTTGTTTGAAAATGTTCCAAAGCGAGCGTAGGATCCGTAAAAGCGAAAACCTCTGCTCCATCGATATTACTCAAAGCCTCCTTAAACAAGTATGCTAGATCAGCTTCATCATCAATTATGCCTACAAACACTGGCGATTGTTTATCATATTCCAATGTTGTAGCGGATTGTATCTACATAGATATATTTAAAATTTCTGACCTGTCTAGGCTCGAAGTTTATTGTTTACGTTCCGACTGCCTGTCAAAGCCTTCTGTCATTCTTTCTACTTTTTTCTCCGGAATTTCTGGCTGAGGACCTGATTCAATTATTATCTCTTTGTCGGCGATAGATTTTGTTGGAAGTACGACAGTTTCTCCCGCCTCATTATCCATAATTATATGAAAAGCTCCAGCCTGCCTAATAGTACCAATATGGCCATCGAACCTAATCTTCTGTCCTGGCTTGAGTGTTGATTCTATGTTTGTCGAACCGTGAATTAGAGAAGGTAGAACATCTTTCAAACCGTATGCCAGCCCTACACCTAGTCCTATTGCTAAAGCTGCAGCCATTCCCCAAACTAGAGCGGATATTACCATATTAAGTATACCCGCACCTATCTGGAGTTGGGTTATTGCTGTCACAAATACTATGGCGTACAATATCCCTTTGGCTCCGAGTCCGATTGCCTTTCCACCAGGCACACCTCTTGCTGGTAGTTCATTCTTAGCCCAATTACCGACGAATTCAGCTATTATCGAACCAATTACCAAGATGATTATGAATGCTACCAGATTGGGTATCCACAACCATATACTGGTAAGTGCCTGTGCGAGCTGAGTGAATTGAAGTGCATTGACTGCAGCTGTAATAAAGAAAATGTAAATGAACCACCTAACTGCCGTTGAAATTATCTTAGTCATACTCCAGCCAGACCGGGAAACAGCTTGACCCAATCCGGTCTTGTCCATAGTATTTTCAAAATTCATTTTTGTTAGTATCTTTGAAATTACCCAGCCTACAGATCTACCAATTATGTAACCTATGAGTAGAATTATCGCGGCTGAAATAACCCTTGGGATGGCGGCTACTACCTGTTCAAAAAACTGGTTTAATGATGTTAATGCAGGACTCAGAACGGTAGTACTATTCAATTGCATGGTGGCCAATCCAACGGCAAGGCTGTTTAGATCTATAACATCCACATTTTTAAATGAACAACATAGATAATATAGAATATATGCCAAACTGCAATTTTTATTGCAATACAACTACCCTCAGGAGATTATCCTAAATATTCAGAAAAAAATTAAATCCTTACGGATCGCGTGTGCTATAAGATAGATATTCTTTGATGTCCAAATATTATTGATGAGTGATTCAACTGAAAATTTAGATAAAGCACAAAAGAACCAGAAGCGAGTGGGAGCAGCTGAGTCAGATCCTGAAACGACAGGTCCAGCAGAGAATTTGCGGGAAGAAGCGGCTGAAGCAGTAGATGAAAAAGAAGATTCTTCAGAACCCGCATAATTTTTTTTATTTTATTTCTTGTTTTGATGAATTTTGATTGTTAATGGAGATCTCTAATGAGCAAGTTTGCTCTGCGATTACGAGTTTTATAAGAAAAGAAGTGAAAAAGAGAGACGCTCGAATAGTTGTTGTAGGAATTAGTGGTGGAATAGA
>JAKEIK010000330.1 GCA_022545895.1 Nitrososphaeraceae archaeon
AGTTGCATGAACATCGAGCGTTGTTGTGCTTTTTCCACGTCTCTCGTCTACTTCGACTTTAGTCTATCCTCCATCTCGCTCTTATTATTGATAATTTGTCTATTATTGGTGAATGAAATAGACCAGAGCACACCAGCCACAATACAAATGTATCCAGTATTGTAAAATATTGCCCATATCCATTCAAATTCTTCAGCCACCGATGGTGCCAGTGCAAAGCAGTAACAAAATCCTATGTCACCTATAGTTAGTAATACAAAAGCGATTGACATCATTTTCCACTGATTTGAGGATGGATCCCCCTTCCGGAAGCTCCAAAGTATTACCATGGAAGGAACCAATAATAAACCATCCAAGACTGGGTAAGCAAAGCTTACCACAGTCGCGGTGATATCTTGCGCCGCACTGAGTAGGTCAGCTACACCATAAGTCAAGTTAAGTACATATGCTAGTGATAGTGCTACTGCTACTGATATCAAAACAACCATGTTTTTGTCAATAGGGTTTGTCTTTCCCATTTTTTCCAATATTCGGTATATGTAAATCGCAAAGAATCCATATCCAACAATCCAAGCCCCGTCAGCAATCGAAGGATAGGGAATTTCAATTCCTAGTACTTGTCTTGTGAATGCCCAGATAACCTCTGCAGAGAACCAGAACATCAAGCCTGTAAACAACCACCGGTAAGATTCAAGTTTGTGTTTCCCCAGGTATGCCAACAAAATTGCAGTCCCTGAAGTTAAGAATGCTGCCCCTGAAGTCAGAACAGCTGTGAGATCTATCATAACTGGTCTAACTTCGGGTGAACTAAAGACCATCAGAATATTCATAACGACAAGGCAAGCAAAAGCCATGGAAATTAATTTCCTTTTCCTACTTCTCGTTACCAGATTGAAAGCATTATACAATTTGTTTGTTGTAATAGGAGAGATTGTCAACTTGATAATCTACATCCTATCATTTATAGCTCAATTTAGTTTTCAGGCTTGTTTACTCAACCCTGGTTAATAAATTCATATTCTTTGAGGAATTCTTATTCTGACAATTAAACGTCAAATATCTTAACACTTATGAGGATCCGGATTTGGCAGACACACTAATTGTCGTGTTGAAAAAGGACCTAAGGAGAGATGGTTTGGCAAATAGGCGTGGGTTCGAAAAAATGTTTCAAGTTCATCTTCGAAAAACCTTAAGAGTAGGTATATAGTACGAGTTACGTGATTCTATAAAGAATGAAATTGACTATGACTATGACGATTTGTATCCTGATAGGTCTATGCCTAGTGCTGCCGACCCTTGGTTTGGGTAAGTGGTACTTGAGTGATGTATATGCAGCTAAATGTAATACAAATGGTGGACTCATCCCGGATCTGCAGACGGTAGTTCCGCAACAATTGGGGATTGTCAATGACCAACAACATGAGGTCTTGAGACTTACAAATGGTATAGCCAATACGGGTGATGGAGTCTGGCAGATGGTCCCAGTAATCCCTGCTGACAAGGACTCTCCTCAAAAGGCAAACCAGCAATTCCTAGATGCTAGCGGAAATATTGTCGCTACGTGTTCGACTGGTAGCGTATCTGTATATCATCCGGCTCATAAGCATTTCCACATTAGTGGTGTTGCAAGCTTTGCAGTTCATTCAGGAAAGGTAGATGGCCCAATAATAGGAGAATCTTTGAAGGTTACTTCCTGTCTAATTGATTGGGTGAGACTTGAGGGAAATTCTCCAGACAATGAAAGAGGATATTCTTCCTGTGATTCGGGTGTTCAGGGCATTAGTCCTGGTTGGGTTGATCAATATCATATGGCCTTAGAGGGGCAGTCCATCGACATAACTGGTTCGCCTGTGGGAACATACTATCTTGTCAGTAAGTCTAACCCCGATGGGTTCTTTATAGAAAAGACACTTAAAAATAATGAGGCGTGGGTTAAATTCAATCTTTTGCGCGATAGTAATGGAAATCCCAAGATAGAAATTACCGGTCATTCAGCCTGCTCTGGCGGACTGTGTGGAGAAGATTTTCCAAATAGGTGAGATACGTAACATCGTTTGAACCAATACAAACACAACTAAAAATAAGAGTTATGGTCGCGCCTGAAGCTGGATTGGAACTTCAAAGCGTCTTCCATATCTGTTAATAGTCATTGATAGACTGTCATTTACGGTCTTCTTTCTCACATTTAGTGAAATTTCTGTAGTATCGTCTATTCTCTTGCCGTCCACTGCTTCGATTATATCCCCCTTTCTTAATCCTGCATCATCAGCTGGGCTGTGTGATTCTACTTGAGCTATTAACACTCCTTCTTTGGTCGGTAATCTATAGTATTGAGCTAATTGTCTTGTTATTTTTACGTACGAGATTCCAATCCACGGCCTATTGATTACTCTTCCATTCTGTATTAGCTCTGTTACCACTGTTTTAGCAATGTTGGTTGGTACTGCAAATCCAATACCGTGTGCATATGGCAACTTTGCTGTGTTAATTGCGATAACCTCTCCCTCTGTATTTACAAGTGGTCCACCTGAATTACCTGGATTTATTGCTGCATCGGTTTGAATTAATTCCAGTACCCCTTTTTCAAATTGGATCTTTCTGTTTAAGGAGCTTACAATTCCAGCTGTTACAGTTGGTCCTCCAGTTAAACCAAATGGATTGCCTATTGCTATCACTATTTGACCTATCTTCAAATCATCAGAATTTCCCAATGCTGCGAATGGAAGTGTTTCTGTCGAATCTAGTTTTATTGCAGCCAAATCAGTTGTCTCATCAGTCCCTATCACTTTTCCATTGAACATCCTTCCATCAGTTAACGTAATCTTTAATCTCTGAGCCTCATCTACTACGTGATTGTTGGTAAGGACGTGGCACCTCTCATCAATAATTACACCCGAGCCAACACCTTCGACTGGAAATACACGGAATAGTTGGTCATGTACTGTCCTTACACTTGCAATATTTACAACACTTTTGCTTACCTTTTCAACAGCATTTACAATTAGATCTTGATTAACTGGTATCATATCCTACTTAATTGGTAACCCGCTTTCTTTGATTTTTGTAGCAGGAGTATTACTAACTGGAATATTTTTTTGCCCATATTTCTAATAATCACTATATATACGCAGTGATACTATTTGTTGACTAAGATTGGAGAACCTGGTCACATGCGATTACAGAATTGAATAGTCTCGCATGATTGTTGAATTGGAAGTTTTCCTTTAGAATGCAAAGAACAATTCAAATGGAGATATACAAAAAAGTATCATACATATCAATACGAGATTATAAACAATTAGTAACGCGCCCTTACATTCTCATAACTAACTTAGATACTGCCATATCCTCAATCAACACACAAAAGGTGTTTTGTTGAGAATGAAAAACCATCATTGTTTGCAAAACAGATCGGTTTAGTGCTTATATCAAACAAACATCAGGTTGAGCGGCTCGTTTTTCTTAACTAGTAACACCTTCGACAATCCCTCCAAAAAGCCATCCAAAACTACCATCCATCTAAAAATTGAAATATCCGGTGGCATAATGTATTTTATGATTTTGCCAAATATAAAATTAACTTACTATTAGAAAATCATAATAAAATATCTAAATGTATAAGAAATTTCAATTTAGTAACATTAAGTTTATTTTAAAAATTTAGTCATTGATATTCGCGAGTGAAATTTTGCATTTACGGTAACTTGAAAAGTAAGGAATTTATGGATCAATA
>JAKEIK010000331.1 GCA_022545895.1 Nitrososphaeraceae archaeon
ATCCATTGATAAAGTGAAAATGTTGCTTTTCCACATTGTTCACAATACATTTGGCTCATCAATTCAATGATATATAGCCCTACATTATTTAATAGAGTTCCAACTAAACGAATTTTATAAAAATGTTATATTAGTTGTTGCTGTTGTCGTTAATGTCATAATTAGTATTGTGGCTAATGTTGAGGTTCTCACAGTATTCGATATGACCATTACAAAGTTAACACTAATAGATTTTCAACCTTGACGTACTAACACGGAAAATGTGAATAAGTTATCTTGCTGACATACTATCTGATGCGTATCCATTATATTATGATTCAGGCAAGGAGTACAAATAGAACAAAATAAAGAAGAATTAACCATATTCTGGTAAAAGATAGTTTTTTGCTAAGTGAACTTTATCAGCACCTAGATGCAATAATAATTGCAAGAGAAAGTGCGATCATATATTTTGCATTTGAATTCAACGTTCTTGTGCAAGTGTTTGTTCGCATGCTCTTGCATTACATGTTATTTTGGGCAAAATAGAAACTACAGATAGTAGAGCCGATTAATCAGCACTTCGACAATCCTTCAATGACATACGCTCTGAAAGCTGCGAAATATTCTTCAAATCAAAGAGATTAAATACTAAAACCTTGTAGAAAAGAATGTACTGGCTGTCGGAGGATCGGTTAAATTAGACTTTGACCACCGAAAGACAACGGCGGCCAGCGCAACTTAGATTTAAAGGTCAATAAACTATTTTTGATTGTCCTTAATTGGTTAGACTTTGCTATAGTCCCAAGTTGAGTAATACCTTGGACTAATTTCTAAGACAACCGATTGGCCTTTCTTCACTGCATCCATAAGTGACTTTGATATTGGATTTTCTAGGCTCCCTAAGTATTTAATATGTATCTTCTCCGCAATAGGAACGTTAAAGTTTATATCTTCATATATTTTCACAGTTCCCTTTCCACGAACCCCTTTATATGGAGGGTTTTGATCGTCGATACAAAAATAAATTGTATTATTCTTTTTAAGATTGTCCGTTTTCTTGGACAGCCTTCCCGTTTCAACATAGATCTTGCTCTTCGAAGGATCATAGTAATACCATGCAGGATGAATGTTTGCATCACCGTCCTCATCCACTGTTCCAAGATGCACATTTAGAACTTTTGAAGTCAGAAATGACTCTATTTCTTCTTCACTGAGTGGTGCACCAAATCCTGGGCTTGCGTTTAGAATCCTTAGCATATAGTTTTAAGACCTTTTTCGTATTTAAATCATCTGAAATGAAAAATAGTTAATACAGACCAGCAACAAGAAAACCTGTCGTGTATAGTCAAGATAATCAAAGCGCATTTTTTATGTACGCCGTACAAAAAAAATCAAACTGTTAAGTGGTTCAAATCCCAATCAGAAATTATATATGATATTCCTTAACTCGGCTTCAACCCATTAGATGAACTTTAGGAAGAACAGAAACAAATTAAATATATTACTGGCCATCATCATAAATATTGATCTATAAATCAATCAAATAAAAGTTCGTTGTAAATGGGCCGAATATGGCACTCCAACTGATGTTGAATATCATGATAATGAATGGGCAGTACCAGTTCATAACGACAAAAAGCTATTTGAATTCTTGTTACTAGAATCAGCGCAGGCAGGTCTAAGTTGGTCTACAATACTCAAAAAAAGAGAAGGGTATAGGAAAGCATTTGATAATTTTGACGTTCAGAAGGTCGCTGATTACGAGAAGGGAAAGCTACAACAACTACTCGAAGATGCCTCTATAGTAAGAAATAAATTAAAAATTCAATCCGCCGTAAAAAATGCAAAAGCATTCACGATAGTACAGAAAGAATTTGGAACTTTTGATTCATATCTTTGGAGCTTTGTAGACGGAAAGCCAAAACAGAATCACTGGAAAACGTGGACCGACGTTCCTTCGAAGACAAAAATCTCTGATGAATTG
>JAKEIK010000033.1 GCA_022545895.1 Nitrososphaeraceae archaeon
GAAGAAAGAAATCCGGCTGTCTCGGGTTCGAATCCCGACGGGCCCGCCATAATAAAGGTGCTTTTAGTAGGATCTGAAACAAATATAGAACTGCGATAAATGACACAAAGTATTAGTAGCTGGAAGTCGTCTGTGACCAACGACAAGTATACCAAGATTCGTTTAAATCTTTGACTTCATCGCCTTGTAATAGCCACGAATAGATCAATCATCTTGATTGGTGCCTTTGGGATTGTAACGGCAAGCTCTCCTCCTTCTTTTGATATCTTTTTCATTTTCATTTTCAGGCACTCTATATTCAGAGGGTTGATAACTACAACCCTTGTCTTTGTGTATTGTATTATCTGGAACTTCTGATATAAATTGATTCTTTGGATATAGTTCTCCCTCGTCTAAAAGATGATCCTCGTCAGTAGAGTGGTCCTCGATGTCAGAAGAATCCACATAATACTGAACTTCATTATTTTCTATGCTTTCTTTAATTACCCCATGATTGTGCTTTTCAATTCCTGTCTCGTGGTAATAGACTGGAGAAGGACATGAATTAGTGTTTATGATGTGCTTTACAACTTTTGGTCGAGTATCTGGTGGAACAGGACATGAATTAGTACTCGTTTTGTACTCTACAACGTTTGCGCGTAGGGAGGCAAAAATTTCGTTGCGAGGATCCTGAATGGGTTTGTCTAACGTAATATTATTCCTAAACGCTTCATAGTCAGGACTTCTATCTAAGGCAATTTGCTGTTGTTTCTTCCATGACATTTCCGACCTGGAGATCTCCACACAAAGCTCTCTCTCATCTCCCTGATCAAAAATATCATCATCAAAAATGGTTCCTGGAATGCCCATCTGTAGTTGCAATGTTCTGATAATCCGCGCATAATCTCTCATTGTTTGTATGTCACCGTTACTGTTCGCTATTTTGAAAGCTAGCTAGGCTTTTCGTAGCGCTGCCCACGACTGAGCAAGAGTATAGCGACAGGATAGTACGAAAGCCTTCCTTTCTGCATGATGCATGGCAACCTCGTTTCGAATGTGGCGGGAAAATGCGTTTGGATTGGGTGGACCGTACGGGGAATGCGAGGCAACGGCCTTATTCCAACGCCTTGGCCGTTTAGGACCGCCCTCATAATAGCAATTACGAGATCTCCGATAGTGTCTAACTGAATTAATAGGCAGACTTTAGCACCCTTATCAGGAATTTTACGTCTTAATACTTTTCTAACTAATTTAAATGTTACGATCAACTATGGAAATAGTCATACGTCCGCACGCACGTAGTGACCAAAATCGCAATCTCATCTAACATGGAACGCTCGAAACAGACCGGGATACGTATTTTTGCTCGGTGACAAACGGTAATTCGAGCCCCTTGAAGCACATTTCCTTGTGCTAAAAAATAGCATTCGTTGCCAGTCACTGCTAGAAATCTATGCACTAATGTCCTGCATGGTCACAAATATTCTCGGGGTAATGGAGTATTCTGTAACACCGCAGATGGACATGATTAGAATCTTGTGCTCACTAATCGTACGTATCCGGCTCTTCCGATCAGAGCCGGAGCCATTAGGAGATTGGACATATCGTCGATTCCATGGAACTGGTCCATTCAGATATGAATGAAAGATTCATGAAGCTGATGCATCCATTATAAGACATGTAGAAACTAGAAATCGAATTCGCAGCAATTAAGCACTTTTACAATTTGCTGAGTTCAACAGTCCGCTCCTGCATGTAATTGATTTTGTGGTTCTAAATGAATAAAAAATAGTTGGTAAATTGGATTACTTTGCAATGACTGTCCCTGTATATCAAGGATATCGAAATCGGTGTAACGGCAGTGAATGACATCAATATTTACCTGCAGTGGTCTTCTAGGCATTCAATATTCGAGACCAAAACTACAATTAATAAAATCAACGTGCAGGCAAATTGATTATCTGGTTATCGTCATTAACTCATTGGTTAAAGGCAATAAATCTCTAATTTCTGATTGATCATACTCTGAGCATCCATTTTGTAATTTTACGCTGAACGGACAAGTTAGGTCGTATAAGCGACTTGGAATAAAACGTGCATAGTCTTTGGAATTGAATGAACAATCGACTAGGTCGGCATATGCCAAAGTAAAGATGTTCGGAAACTGCTAGAGGTAAAGTCAACTTGGTAGACCTTTACCCTTATAGAGATACCAGCGAAGAAAATCTAAAAATCGTATGAATTGCTATATCAATTCTAGTTCTACCAAAAAGGAACTCTGATTTCAATGGAACGGCAAACTTTTGTAAACGATTCACCATAAAATGACAAAACTCGGACTGTTAGATAGAAGCAAAGTTATTGTCCCCATTTCTCATCCCGAGAAAAAAATCGATGTCTTACAGGGACGTCGCGAAAGAGTAAGTAAAAGCAATAGAATCATTGAAATAACCATATTTTACTTAATTAATGATCTTCAAATCATATGGGGATATTGAATAAGAAGGTAGAATATTGTTCAGTTTGTAGAAAGGAGCTTAAATTTAAGTACAAACCGA
>JAKEIK010000332.1 GCA_022545895.1 Nitrososphaeraceae archaeon
AGTAATCCAGAAAACGTGACAAATTTCACAGAAAAAGTTGCTTCAAATCAAACGAGTAATCAAACAGGAAACTAGAGCTAAGCTAGATTATAAAACAGCAGTTTGTATTATCTAAAATGACCAAATATTAAGCGACTGACTTAACGGATTCGAAGTACAATTGTTTTGAATCATACTGAATCTATTTTTTAGATTTCAGGTATTTGTACCTAGCTAACATAAGGGCAAATGGCAAATGGCAAAGATTTTAGTGCCTTCCTACAAACTAAACGATCTAGATTTAAGAGAAGAAATCAAAATCCCGTTTGTCGTCATGGAAGACGTATTACCGATTAAGCCATATTCCAATTCTCCATGGTAACAGATAACGCTAATAACTTGTGAATCACATGTTAAGATATGTCAAAAGTAGATGAAGATATTAATAACCAGGTAAGTGAAGTTCCTCCCAAGAAACGAAAAACACAAGAAGATAAAGAAATAGAAAAAATTGAGGTTGAATCGACAGGGGGAGGTTTTGATGCTGGCGGTGGCTGATTTATTCAAAAATAGAGAGCCAAGTGTTTGCTAATTATTCAAGAGTTGCTAGCTCCTATCCAGCTTCCACTATAGATGACTGAAATTGAAATACGAAACAACATTTTCCATCATTCCATGCCAATATGGAATAAGGGAATTCGGACCAACTGAAAGTCTGACCTCTTAAAGTAAAGAGATCTCATCCTTTTCTAGCTCCCTTTCTACCAATGACACAGGTGGACAATGGAATGGACAGTAATTTGCAGTTACATTATATTCCTTCTTACATTTAGGACATTCTGATCGTTGTTATATATTCTCCATACTAGTCGATCTCGGATCTACATTTATGACAAACGATAGGTCTGGATTAGTAATTATGAAATATTATTAATGTTCCACAATCAGGATTACCACAACGATAGGTGCGTTTGCCCAATGACCCCCTCCAAGCCACTCACTATCGAGTCCAAGACCTTGACCATTGGGTTGTCCGTATAAGCCGCAGGCCGCTTGGGTACCTTGTAACGAGGTAATGGGGCCATTCCCAGTAACCGCATCATCAGCTTTTGATTTATTATCGTCCATATACTATTTTATGGAAACTATGTTAAACATACTTGTTTCACGCAACTTCCGGTATGAACTCATTATGAAGCCACACAAAAAGACTCAAAACTTCCTCCCTGTTCAAAAACCACAAAATATTATTTAAATCTAGGACCAAACAGCACTAATAATTTGTAAGTTCAGGGAGCTCTGGGGGCTATATGAAATTTGATCAACGAAAATGATTTTATTATTTTGCAGACTACATTTTATATTTCCGATGACACAAGTTCTTATTCGACTGCCCATAATTCGACTCTGAGTTTGAAGGTCAGAACAACTATGCTCATGTCTGTTCCATGGGTTAATCAAGCAACATAATTATTATGGTCGTATCCAATGGTAGCGATAATATCAAACGATTCCATATCGGACTACACAAAAATGCCGTTTAGTCAAGTCACTAACTATATTATTCAAAACTTAACTGTGGGGAGAATGATCATTTTCTCGTCATCAGATATTTGTCGAGTAAGGACTTTAGGATTTTGAGGTTTTATTCCCTAGAAATGAATGTTATTAAAAATATCACGGCTTTTAAATGAACCACAGATTTCCCCGAGTGTTAATTGGATCTGAGACAGAATGTAAGGTATAATCACAAGGAACACGATAGAAAAAATAAAAACATTGGAAGTTCTATCTTTATTGCTATATGCCGAGTTGGTCTATTATGTTACTAGGGATAGATCTTTTCCTCCCAACTACTTTTACAATTTCACTCCAGATGGCATCATTTACTCCCTCCATAGCCTTTATTTTCTCAAGGAGGTCAAGAAGTTGACCGTTGTCTTTCACTATTGTTTCTGCTCTTAAATCAATTGTATGCTCTCCAATACTCTTTCCTACATACGTTACTTGATCCAGTTCAATGAGCTTATTTGCTACTTCATCCGTCTTACCATTCCGGGTTGAAATAAGAAAATCTATTCGCCTCCACCCAAATTTATCTAGGTTCAGCGAATAGGAAGACTGCAAAAATTCCTTTTCTAGTCGCTTGCGTCTTCGCTGAATTGTGGTAAGTGGGATTCCTAGTTTTTTAGATAAAGATGCTGAAGGTCGTTTGCCATCAGGAACGAGAAGTATCTTCAATAATTCCTTGTCAACTGCGGACAGCTTTAGATCCACACATACGTAATATCTTATAAAGGCAATAAACTTTTTGATTAAACTATAAATTTCGATGTTAAATGTAGTGAAATTGGTAGGAGTTTTCTCAAACAGGCCATTTAGATTGTTGTTCCAGCCTTGAAAATCATGGCAAGTAAAACCATTTCCATGATCGGGGATAGTAATGAACGGCGGATTTCAGCAACGCTTCCCTGATTAATGATCAGTTTGAGAGAATAGACTACGAGCCTAGTTAAATGTGAGGCAGAATCAATCCCTTAATTTGTAATCATAATGAACTACCAAATCAAAGCCATGGAGGGAAAGGGGTAGGAATTCGTATCCCTCCATGTATATTTTGTCATGCCTGACGTAAGCATTCGATCCTGGGTATGAATATTAACGATTCCTTAACATTGTTCGTTCAGGAGAAGGTCGTCCAAAACTGTCAATCAGATAGGTCAGTATTGATCGGGCTGGGTACGCCGTCTTTAAACTTGTACTCGGAAACGATTATAGCTCTTCAAGTTTGTCAGGTTTTTTCAGAAGTGGATATTCTATATGTTGGAATACGATGTTTGACTTGAGTACAGAATTTAACTTGCCCATAAATAATAAATTCGGTCATATATCCGTCTTTTAGCATAATCTAACCTACGCTACCTGCCGAACAGGCACAATAACCAAATTCGTCTATTCTGGAACCACACATTTCACAACGACCGAATTTGTTGTAATCAACTTCCCACGGCTCTTTACCAAATAACTTAAGATGGTCATTAATCTCTTCTGGAATGATATCCTCAGTCTTGGATTTTTTCTTCCTACTTGTCATTTCATCTTCGATCTTTTATAAATCGTGGATCTTCTCTCAACTATGGTTATGTCTCCCAATCTTCTTGTAACCATCACCAATACCAATCATTTCCATTCTATTGAACTTATTGTTCCTTATAGCGAATCGAAGAGTGTTTAAATTTTGCCCTTTGTCCAGGTAAGAAGATATTACCAAAAAATCACTCCCTGAACTAATGGTATTGTCCCGGGAAGAGATCATAAAAGAACAATTAGGCCGTGCGGTCAAAGATATTCTTGAGCAATTGCCTTGGATGGCAGAAGTCTTTCGTAATCCCTCCTATGACCTAAATAAAACTGTAGAGAATGAGATGGACTTCTTTTTAGGAGCAGTCTTAGGTGAAATACTGGAACGATACACACAATATCTTTTGAATAAACAGATCAAGCCGTCCACAGAAGAGTTCGCTTGGATTAATCAAACTCTATTCTCACGAGCGAATGAATTCAAAGATCTAATTCGAAAGATAGTACAAGTATAACATGTTTACCCCGTCATTTTTATCTATCAGTCTCATCACCACATCATCCTAAATCAAAGGGCACTTCTCCCCCCTCTGAATTATGACCAACAACTATATGCTGAGTTCCAAGTATTGGCTACAACGATTATTATTGAAACTATCCAAGAAACTCACAGCCAAGGGCATAGCATATGGAAGTTAACAGGTATGAGAAATGAATGAGGTGAGTAAGCAATATCCGCAATCTGGAAGAGCAATATGAACAATTACTATTAAAACAAGTCATCGTGAAGATTCAGCTTCTTATTGATCGTAATCATTTACGACTTCACAATTAATTTGATAATCACCTCCACTTGAAGACATGTATATCTTGTCACCTCCACCCTGATTTCCTCCAGAACCACAATTGATATAATCTGGATCAAAATCATTACCATCAAAACGATCACTGACTATGTGATCTTGATCTGGTCCTCCAAAGAGTCTATCAGAACCTTCTAATCCTGCAATAACATCATAACCAGATTCTCCAGCAATCAAATCATCTCCTGAACCACCTGATAGTTCATCATTCCCGTCACCTCCATCCAATTTATCATTCCCGTCACCTCCATAAATTTTATCATTTCCCTTTCCACCAAATATTTCATCGGTACCGTTTCCACCTGTGATAATGTCAAAACCATCAGAACCAGTAATGGTATCATTGCCTCCCTTTCCATCGATGTCATCGTCATCACTACTTCCAACAATTTTATCCTCGTTGTCTGTTCCTATACAATTCACTCCAGGTAAACAATAAATGGTTACAGCATAAACAACATCAGGTGGAATACTAGTTGTTATTGTAATCACTAGTACAGTGAGTACAAAGATAGGCGTTATTGAGGTCCAAATATGCTTCAATAAGGTTGTTGCGAAGTTAGTACTAATAGGCTTTCAAAGATCATGTACTAGTATCAAAAATGTATATCATTTCTCACATTTCGCCACGATGCAACGATAGTCTAACGAAGAAAAAGTTGATCCATTGCTAATATAAGATTTGATCTCAAACCATCAACTTTAGTCAACCTCTGGGCTATCAAGCTTGCATCAAGGGTAATGACAATTTCCTTTGGCTTGAATTAGGTCGGCAAGACATTTCTGAATGTTATTGTGCTTGTTAACGAATTACAATCAAATCCATAGAAAGCAATTGGTTTCCTTTGTACGAGTCACCATCACAAGTATAGTAGTGATAATGATTGTAAGATCGGCTAAACAAATTAGATTACAATTAGATTATCAGTGTCCATTTGTTTGGCTCATTGCCCAAATGGGTTTCTACAAGAAATCTGGTCCACTCATCGAATTAGTTAGTCATTTTTGTCCAAGACTTGACCAAAGAACTAATAAAAGTAAACTTAATCTTTTATCCACCCACAAGTAATTCATTAAAAAATGAAAGGAAAACTTGTAGGCGTTCGACCTCTCTCAGCAACAGCGTTGTGTTTCAAGTGCGGAAATGAGGCAACCCAAATGGCCTGCTTTGATATCGGACAGGGATTCTTACATACGGAAAAAATCTGCGATTCTTGCGCCTATCGTAGATCTGACAATGATTTCCTCTTACGGGGCCGCAAGGCCTAATTGGCAAGATTCTTTTGGTCCATAAAAAAAAGTAGATGTTTTACTTATCAGTTTACTAACTGACTAGGACCGTTTAATTAGATTCTTGAACTGTTCTTTGTTCTTAGATATCTCTTTATTCCATGTCTCTTCGGTATAACCATGGACTTGAATTCCGTGTTCCTTCGCATTTTTGAATAATTCTTCTTCTGTTTCGCCATACATTGTGTGTACAGATGGGATCCCCCAGCATCTTTACAGTTGATCGATAACATCATTAACCCAACTGTGCTGAGAAATTACTTAAATCTTTGTCATAATTGTTGCTCTACCTAGGTCTTCAGTAAGGCCCCAATTTTTCTATATCTACTATTCCAAGGTTTCCTGGAATCACAGTAGTTAAATCCTTGATGCAAAATTACAATAATAGAAATGGTTGAAACAAAGAAAGTTAAATTGGAAACAGAGATGGAAGTTGATGTTCCTATGGATATTGTAGTAGATAAGCAGAGACTTAAAGCTATAGAAGATGGTATTGTAAGGGTAATTTCCAGGGGCCTTTATGAAGAGGGAGTGTCATTTAAGATAGTCAAAGTTAATTTTATTCTATAAACCCGGGTGTGGTCCTAATATATCCCATCCTTATTAGTAACTATTATTCATAAAGTTCACATTATTATTGAGCAATCTGAGAAGTTTATCACCTTAACCAGTCCCAAATTACTCTATCACAACTTTGTCGATATCTCATGAATGGTCAATACTTACAGCACGATTTTGGAGTTGAAATGCATGCTCTCCATATGCCTCAATTGAAGATTGACTTCCAGTATCACAAGTAACGTCCATGTAATAGTAAGGGTTGCCTCTAATCAGGTTTTTAAAATCGTCTAATGATTTGCCTATACGGCCTCCATCCC
>JAKEIK010000333.1 GCA_022545895.1 Nitrososphaeraceae archaeon
TAATGCGAGGTAAGGTAGGACAGATTATAAAGGGGCAGAGATGGGCTCAAGTACGTTATTAGTAAACAGTATCAGAGATTACTCATCGGCTTAACATTAATCACCAATTTAAAGTTGGTAAAGATATCTTTGCATCTGTTACGGATTGTAACCTCTGTAATGCCCGCAAAATTGGAGATGTCAACCTGAAGTAGGTTAACACCCAGTAATACTGCTGCCAAATATATATAAGCTGCAGCAAGTCCGTTTGGAGCTTTTCCATCAGCTAGTAAATTATTATTTGTTTTGTGGGCTATATCTATAGCAAGTCTTTCTACTCTCGTATCAATCTTGGAAATATTGGCGAGCTTTGATATATAATGATCTATTGCTACTGATGCCGATGCAGGCGACATCATAGAATAGAGAGATTTACCGGTCCTTTCCAAAGTAATAGATTCATAGAGCAAAGGTTTTACCGATGGGCTACCTGTTTCGCTCGGTACAGGCGGCATTTTTCCGAAAGGTACGTCATTTTCGGGAGAGTTATTCATATCCATCACCATGGACCTATAGTATTTGGATGCAAGTTTAACGCTTGATCTATCATGTTCTGAAATCCCCGCAGCCTTGATTATTTCTTCAAGAGATCTTACCACTCCGCACCTTTTGCAAGCGAGATAAATGGTTGCCGCAGCTATACAAATGATAGATTTGCCTTTTGCCTCACACGTACTTTCAAAATTTCGATAAATTATGGAGGCAGTTTCGACTAGTGTTTTTGGCAGACAGAGCGATGAGCACATTTCATTGATTTTAGACAAAACGTTTGACAATCTCCTATCCTTAGGAGAATTTACTCTTATACGAGTATGCCACTTACGTGCTTTATTCATTTGCTCGGCAACTTGATAATCAATACACCGCCCACTATAATCCTTCGATGCTGCGCTTATCTCTGTTCTTAATCCGAAATCATGCAATGAGAAGCTGGTTGAACCACTTGCTCGTGTATTCTTACTTTTTTCCTCAAAGTCAGTCGAATGGTTTTCTGGGCCATAGTCATCCGCTGCTTCTATGACAACGTATCCACACATATGACAAATATATTCCCCCTTAGCATAGTCGTGGACAATACTCGATCTGCATTCAGGACATTGTGAACAATACTCGATAGGTGTCATTTTCTTTTTGCTTTGAATAGATTTTTACGTGATCGTCGCTTCAAGAATTCATCACCATGCCTAGTAATTATCTCAGTTTGAAAGACTGCCATACCAGACATCATTTTAGTTGTGTCAGCTATTGGTAACGCTGATGCTAGGGGAGATTTTACCGGCCCAAGTAATTCGATGATTTTCCCTATTCTTGTTCCTTTCTTATCAACGACTGATTGACCTATTATTGAAAGGTCGTATGAGGGATTAAGCCTGACAATAAGCTTGCCACTCTTAGCCAAGTGCAAGACCTCTCCCACTTGTTTCAACTTCATATTCACCAATCTAGGACACTTGTTATCATTTTATTCTGTCAATAAAAGTTAGTTATGTGATAAAACTTAATATTCATACGATTTTCCCCGATTTCGCTCATCAAGATCCCATACAGTTACTAGTTTTTGCTCGCATTTCTCCTTTCGTTCAATTTCCTGGCAATTTTATTTAGCAAATTTGATTTCTTCTCAGATTTGGGAAGCATTAGATATCCTGACCTGACATAGGGCCTTCTCGGATATCTGGCTTGGTTATTGGTGTTTTCGTCAGAAATTGCCAAGTTTAAATCTTTAGATGCCTTGCCTAATTCCTCTAATGTAGGATCGTAAATTGCCAGTTTTTTTGAAATCCGTCGGCCTTTCCGCTTTGAAAGATTTTTGTTAAAATAATCTAACCATATAATCACATGGCCATAATCTTTCATTCGCTAATCAACAAGCATTGCTATATTAAATATGTTTAATCCAAGGAGCTTCTAAATTACGGAGCTAACAGGGCTAGTCTAATTACCGTTTAATCAAAATAGCGTTAACGATGCCATGTTGACCAGGTCTTGAAACAACTCTTGCTGAACCGAGGTCGGTATCTATTATTGCTCCCTTAGTGACTACACCCCGTCGTTCAAAATCCTTATTGGTAGGGTTTTTCGTTACTCTTAGTATTTTTGATTTTGTCGTCTTTTTTTCAACAGGATCCGAAATATTTGCAAATTCTACGCTTTTAAATGAGATTTTTCTATTGCCACCTCTAACTCGCCGGAATATAGTTTTCTGTGTTCCTACTACTGGTTCACTCGGGTACCTATCTATTTCATATTTTCTTCTCCCTCTTGCAACCATCTTCCTGCCTCCGGTAAGTTTTCGTCCAGAAAGAGTCTCTATGGATTTTCTCATTCCATCTTCGAATTGAAAAAAACGGTATTAAGGTGTTTCTATTTGCAGTAAAATGCTATTATTAGAATCATTTTTGTACGAGGCTATTTTTTAAAGCAATTAAGTCGTTAATTCCAAAATATTCCTGAAATTTTCTGGTAGTCCGATAAATTTTCGTTCTGCCGAGGTTTTCATATTCGATGAAAGAATGTGCTCTTAATTCTTTGAGATGGGAATAAACCTGACTTCCACGAATTTGGACTAGCCTTTTAGATGTGATTGGTTGCTCATAAGCTATGTATGAGAGTGTTTTCAATGCAGAGTTTGGAATTATGGGTTGTTGAGCAAATCGCCTTACCAATGGAGTATATGAGGGTTTAACTTGAAATACAAAAGTCTCATGTTGAAGCTCACTGATCTCCAATGCTTTAAAAGTGCCTCTTGTTCTCTGAACCAAATCCCTGACTGTTCTAAGCGTGATTTCCTTTGAACCCGAACCCGACGCCTTCATCAATTCTTCTAATGATACGGGTCTTCCTGCCGAATAAAGAGCGACCTCCAACCTCGCCATGGTCTCGTCTTGAGGATATTTCTTAGCCAACTGACTCGATCTCCAATTCCTCGAATTAACATTAATCAGATTTCTTAGAATAAGAAATCATAAAGTCTCCATAGTTCTCTTGATCGATAATGACTAGACCTTTCATTGCGAGATAAAGAACTGCTATGAAACATCTAACTATCTCTATTGAGTTCATTCTCTCGGTGAATTTTCGAAATAGTACAAATCCGTCTGCACTAACAATATCACAGATCATCTCTTCGTAGGACTTGACAATCTGTTCGAATTTAACTAAATAATCGTTAAAATCAAAAGTTTCTACTGCTTCTAAGTTAAGTTGCTTTCTTTGCTTCCTAGGATTCGCAAGATCCATAATCATATTTTCCAATACGTGAAGAAGTTCTTCTAATGTTACCGGGTATGTTGATTCGATTCTGAATGGAATTTCAATTGGTTTAAGCATAGGGACCTCCGCGTTACCCTCAGTCATCTCGATACCTCGCTTCATCATGGCGATCTTCTCCAATTTAAAAATACTCTCTACCTTAAGCCGATATATCATCGACGAGGAA
>JAKEIK010000334.1 GCA_022545895.1 Nitrososphaeraceae archaeon
ATAGACGGGCTAAGAGAAAATACATTATCACACAATAGTTGGAAATTGTCGTCTGTCATGGGCCGATACCAATACCTAGAGAATCAGCATAGATAAATGCTGCTTCGCAGCGGAAATGCTTAAATGAAATTCATCTAAACGTTAGGATGGTCGGTTTGTCAAATGAGGAAGCAAGAAAAACAATTGGATATTACAACAAAACAATTTTTGCCCTAGAATTTCTAGTAGGGGTTGTAACCAAGGCTAAATCTGATAGCAGCATACCTGTTACATTGAATCTACATTGAACTTTGATTTCTGGAAAATTAGTTTCTGTGATCAAATATCATAAGCACTTGACTCATACGTTGTTGGATGATTCAAAACAGAATGAAAACCCTAAAGTCATTCCCTAACCTGTCAAACAGTAGCGATTTTATCACATCCTATTGCGAATTTAACAAGCCTTAAATCATTATTCCTTCGACCATATTGTGAACTCTATTGGTAGCCAACAAATTCAAAGTTCTTGGTTTTGCAGGCAGTCTCAGGACAGGTTCCTATAACAAAGCACTTTTACGCGCTTCAGAAAATTTACTGCCAGAAAATCTTATTTTAGAAATTTATGATATTGACGGTATTCCTCCATTCAACCAAGACAATGAGCGAAATATGCCTATGAAGGTAAAAGAATTCAAATCTAAAATAAGATCTGCTGATGCATTACTGATTGCTACTCCAGAATATAATTATTCAGTGCCAGGAGTACTAAAAAACGCAATTGATTGTGCTTCAAGACCCTATGGAGATAATCCCTTTGACGGAAAACCAGTCGCCATAATTAGCGCATCTGTAGGTATGTTGGGTGGTGCAAGAGCTCAATACCATCTCCGTCAGACGTTTGTATTTTTGAACATGTATCCCCTCAATGGACCAGAGGTCATAGTCCCCTTCGCCCATGAAAAATTCGATGCTAATGGGAAGTTGCTAGATGAGAACACCAAAAAGTTCTTGAAGCAACTGCTTCAGAGGCTTGCAGATTGGACCGAAAAATTGCGATCATGAAAGCAAAATCAACAAGCAAGATTATAGTTGACTGTGAAAGATCTTAATTGAATCACTAGTTTATTTGTAAATGTTTTTTGTTGAAATATTCTAGATCGATTTCAGTACTTGACGACCCAGGTGTAGGGTTCGTAAACAGTATAGGACAGTGACACCTTAACTTTATCAGTGTGTGAGAAGAAATGATGGTATCTGCGTTATGTTTACAGTACGCAATTACCACTTAGAAGATCTGCACAAGGTTGGGAGTTGTGTATGAATATTATTCCTTAGTTCATAATTTACTAATTATCGATAGACTTCAACATCGGGACTTCAGGCCCAGTTATTCTCATGCCAAAATGGAAATTATCATTTATCAAAAATTTATAGATGGTTCTTCGTCTACAGTAACCCTAAGGCGGGGTGATATGGACTAGGACTTTATAACTAGTCCCTTCTGAAGGTCTGTGCTTCTTCTTTCGTTACTCGGAAGCGCAACTTATGACCGTCATATGCTTCCACCAAGTTTTTTGGAAGATAAAATTTATCTTTGTCCAGTACTCCTTTCTTTGTTACCACTGTGTCGGCTTGGATTTCGTGAACCTCACCTAGGTCGTAATCCTCTATTCCACGAGCTTCTTTTTTTATGGCTTCATCCCAATTAATGTTCAAACTCATAATATACTATCACACACATCAGTTATAACGGTTAAAACAATGCGATTCAATTCCTTTCACGATTTGTAATTCAAAGTAAAGGTCTGTCCATAATATAAAATCTTAAAATGAATGTACGCCTTGTCCATTATGTAAACCGGGGATTATTTCAACCCAGAGATCTTCCAATCAGGGGCGTCAGAACAAATCTGTGCCAGTATATATTTTTAATCTTGAAAAAATTCAAATATTACATTAATTGATTTTCAGGTTTACTGTTGATGCCCTTATTCGTAAAGAATACCTAATAGAATAAAATTGTCAAAAATGGGGAGAGGTAGTGATATCTATTCACTAACCCTTATGGAGTCTGGTTTGCTTCTCTATCCGCCACCGTCAGTAGCGAAGATGTCGAGCTGTTGTACATCGTCCAGATTCTGTGCGTGGTTAGTGCAGGTGAGAGAATTAATATTTCCATTGTCATGACTGTGGTCTTTGTTCTTATTTTCTATCTCACATTCGTTCTTGACATTTATCTTCTGAGTTTTATGTTTGTCATTACAATTGTTGTCACCGTTGTCCTTGCATTTCTTCTCACCGTGATCGTGATGATCGCCACCAGCAAATACTGGTGATACAAGACTCAAGCCTGCGGTGCCCATTACTACTGTCGCAATTGAAAGCGACAGAATCACGAATATACTGATTTTTTTTGTATACATACTTTGTATTCAGCGTTTGATACTAAACAAAGTATAAGTAAAGTGTGAAAGACGACTTGCTAAGAAACGAGGAGAAATTTCTATACTTTCCTATGTCTGAATTTTCAAATAGAATATTATCCAAGCTTATTGTGACTAATTTAACCTGCGAACTTAGATTGAACACTAATAATAGCTGGAAATGCATTTTCTTAACACTGTTTTGTCTTGGTATACATAATTCCAACCATGGTAGTAGATGGCATAATGTTGTCTTCCAAGCCAGGTTCTATTTGAAGAACTCAATTATTCTCATTCAGATAAACATAATCATGGTACAAAGGTCGCCGAAGAAACAACCACTAATCTCTAGGGGAAAGTATAGCGATAAGTAGCTTCTATACCTATCAATACATTACTTAAGATGGCTAAT
>JAKEIK010000335.1 GCA_022545895.1 Nitrososphaeraceae archaeon
ACAGAAATTATACTCACGGCACATCTATCAAGTTCACTCTACCAATTGCGAGTAGTGATAATCTGTAGCTTGCTTGACAATACTCCATCACTTATGTAATCAATACATTAAAAAATAAGGCATGTTCACGAAACGATCTCATTCAAGACATCGAGTTTAAGGGATTTGTAAAGAGTTACTTTGACGACATCAGGCTACGATTTGTCAGAGTTTGGGTATGAGTAGTAAAAGTTCTATAAATAGATGATTATGACATTTAGATTCTTATCAGGATCTATGTTAGCGTCTGTTTGAACATGCTTTCATCTCTTCCATAAGTTTTGGAATTGTAGCATCCTTTGATAACAATTTAAAGTATTCTATGAATCGCTGCGCCATGTAAGCATCGTCATACTTTGAGATAGCAATTGTGAACTGTTCGGGGTTGATGAAATTGACAGTATCATAAACTACCTGAATCCCATCCACCACCATAAAGCTTTGGGGTAAATTAGGAAGCCTTTTTAAATCAAATCTTGGAGATTTTATAATCTTCTTCACCATCTCCGCAGTTTCTCTATTTGGGGGGGTTCTAATTATGGCTGCAAGTCTACTCTCGACGGTAATCTGTTCAGGATTTCCATCAAGTATGTGAATTGTAACACCTTTACCAATTTTTTCAAACACCTTGCTAGAAACATGCGGATCATGATAACTTGTCGCAAAGTAGACCTCCTTTTCAGCATTATCCAATACCTTCAGGATTTCAACAATAAGGTCATCAAAACGCTTTACAACACTAAAGCTGGATAAATGAGTTGTGTTAATAACATCTTTTAGATCGGTACTCCCGATGTATTCATTGATAATTTGCTCTTTTTGTTCAACAGGAAAATCATTTCTATTTTTTAAGATGTCAAAGCTCTTTATCTGCCAGTAATTTGGGATTATCTTGTCCATAGTCTTCACATGATTCTCATAAACAATTGAGCCAAATGATGTTAATTTGTAAGTACGATGTTGCTTTTCGATTAATCCTATGTCAACGAGACGCTTCAACCTCACGTAATATTGCTTCTTCGATTGATTTGGAATGCCATTGGATGACAGGAATCCTGTAAATACAGCATCAAGTATTTCTACTGATTGCTTATCTCCCAATATAGCGAAGATATCTTCAGCTAGTATTGGAATAGTCTCTTGGAACAAAAAACAACGCTACATTTTTCTATGGTCATGCATCGTATTATAGCCTTTCGGACTAACGCGTATTTCTTACCAATTTAGGGCACATATAGGGCATTTCTCTTACCTTTGCTAATGCTTCTATATATAGGAAACAATAGAGATAATAACTAAACGCATGTCAATCATTGAAGGACATTCAGTAGAAGATATACTCCAGTCTATTTCAGATGGCAAGTCACTTGATCTGTTTCGCTCTATTGCCAAGGGAGGTGTTGAGAGTGAAGTATTGAAAGAGACAAAAGGTCTATCGAAGAAACAGTTCTACACACGCACCAGCCAATTATCGCAGGCAGGACTGATCCGGAGGAGAAAAGGCAGCTTTTCACTCACAAGTCTGGGAGTTGTTGTATATCATGCACAGCTCGTAATAGAAGCTGGAGTCAGTAATTACTGGAAACTAAAGGCAATTGATTCAATCGAGTCATCAGGCCAAATAGTAGAGCAAGAAAGAGTAAAAATAATCAAGACAATTCTAGATGATAATACAGTCCAAAACATATTGGTTGCGCAAAGATAACATCCCTAACCATCTTTAATTCTCAATGGTCGGATCAGGTTACAGTCTAGTAACTATACGAAGGTTGTGGTTATGAAATTAATCCAGATTTATGGATACCAAGTATGTAAGTCAGTCGAGATCCCTCCGTCCCTTCATCTACTCTTCATTTTTATTAATCCAAAGTAATTATCAAGATAAACTTGAAATTCCAAGCTCAAAACTTGCTAGCAGTACCAAAGTTCAAAACGGCACTAGAGTATCGTGACAAATTTACATTTGATCATGAGAAAATAGATTCTATATTAGATTTACATCTTGATGATATGATTGGGATATTTGGCGAAACAAGATACTCGAATGCTCTAGTGACTAGACTTGTTGTTCGATCTTTGCTACCATGTAATCATGGCGGTGTTGATGCGAAAAATGTTATAGTGATAGATGCAGACAATTCCTCAAGCCCTTATCTTTATGTCGATTTGGCGAGACGGTATGGAATGCATCATAGAAGTGTATTACACAAAGTGCTGGTAAGCAGACAGTTCACGATATATCAATTGACCAATGCTATACTTTACGACTTGCCAAAGAGAATACAACTACACAAACCAAAAGTGATAGTCATTTCAGGATTGCTGGATCAGTTCTATCAAGATCCCTACATTAATATTTCCGAAGCGGAAACTTTGATCTCGCAGATAGTATCAGCATTACATAAAATTAAGGATGTATTTATAATCTTGACTTCACGTTTGACAGATAATCAAATAACCTTTCCTCCATTGTCCAGAATTGAAATTCGTACTAAAAACGTATTTGACGAAACGAAACTGAATCTTTCCATTTACAGTAAAGGTAGACTGAGAAAAGTTTCAATGACAGAAGCAGAGCTAACAAATTGACTAATCATCGTGTCATATCCATGTACAAGAATAAAAAAAAGGGAGTTTAACTTCTTCCCTTACAGTACTTTGCTAGCTGATCCAAGAGACCTGGTAAACCCGCATCCGCATCTTCGAACCGTATCATACCCTTCTCTTTTCCTGTAAAGCCTGATTGAATAAGTTCAACTTTTGTCTTATGATGATCAATCTCTTCGATATTGCATGTCTCAACATATTCAGGATTGGTTTCGGGATCTTCTGGTAGTGTCACGTTGCGACTTGTAAATGATATTGTTTTGTTCGGAATTAGTTCCTTGATTATTCCTTCAAAGATATAGTCTTTATCTAGAACTTTTGTTTCATTGTTCACTTCCCATCGAGTACCCTTATGGCATACTATCGAGATTTTTCCGCCTATTCTTGGTTCTGGAATGGAAAGATCAGGAAGCCAACTTGTTAGCTCACTCTGATTAGTAATCGCTTTGAAAATCACTTCTGGCGTTGATTCAATGACTATTGATTTCCTCACCTCAGTTTGAGGTTCTTCATCTTTTATTGACATCATCAATTCTGACGGACAAACATATTTAAACATTTATATAGTTTTATAAGTATAATCTAATGCGG
>JAKEIK010000336.1 GCA_022545895.1 Nitrososphaeraceae archaeon
AAGGATTAAATTGTTCCTCATCCCAACAAAATAATTGACATTGGCTATGTCAGTTTATCGTCGTAAAAATGTTTATGATATCCTGTAGATTATACCTACATAATGCGCTAAAAATTCTTAATCAGTAGTATTATTCAGAATGAACCAAGCTCGGGGAATTTCCGCTGCAATCATCAACGTACTAACTGTTACTATGTTTATTATCATGAGTTACAGTAATTATAAAAATAGGAGTGAATGTGTTAAAAAATGCGATGATGGGGGTGGTGTTTTAAATCAAGTAATATTTGTATGATACAAATCACACTTATTATTGAGATGAGTAATATTGGTAACATTACAAATCCCAGTATCGGAATAAGAATTATTGCAAATCCAGCTATAAACCTGTAAAATGATAGCTGCATTAATAGTTTCTTTTCGCCACTTGGATTGGACATGGAAAGGTGGATGACTCCAATTGAAAATAAACATAGGGCCACAGAACCACAGATCAACCATTGATCCAAATAAGGTAAGTTCGTACTTTGATTTGCTGAGATCAAATGTCTTATACCAGCTGCAGTAGCACACAAACCTATTACCAAAGGAAAGTGAGCGTATAACCATGTCATATAGAGGCCCATTTTGCCGTGGTCACGAAACACACGAATCACAGACCCATCTATTTTATCAAAATATATCCACCAAAGACTAAAAGCAATGCTTAATCCAGCTCCCATACATGCCATGGATTCGAAATCCCACTTATGACCCGATAGACTGCTAATAAGACCAAATATTGTTTCTCCAAGTACAATTAAGGTAAAAATTCCCATTCGCTCAGGTAAGTAAAAAATATTTGGTGCCAACTGTACATGCTTTCTGCCAATTAAAATTGTGGTTATTAGATCTATCGCAAGTGCTAATATCCAAAGTACAAAACGTTCCGGCATAGGGATCAAAGCTGAAATTAGCCATAATGTTGTAGAAATAGAAAATCCTTGTGCATATCTCATTGCAAATGGGCGAGCAGCAGGAATTTTATAGGCTGCACGAATGTACTCGATCACAAGAAGTGCTCTGATGACAGCATATGATATCGCGAAATTAAAGGAAGTCTCACCTAATGCTCCAAGTATGTTAAGTGCAAGAGCCGCCGCTCCACCCATCTGTAACAATACCAGAACCCTATGGATCACATCATCAGTTTCAAATCGAGCGGCATAGAATGTAACACCTATCCATGTCCAACAAACAGGAAAAAATAATAGTACTGTTCCTAGGAACGATGCAAAAGTGGTATAATTAGTGTAAAGGCTGATGCCAAGTTCAGCTACGGCAGCTGCAAAGACTAGGTCGTAGAAAAGCTCAAGCCACGTTGCACGACGCTCATTTTCCACTTTACTCAATTTATCGTTTCCCTGCAAAAACTATGATATGATGTCCCGTGATCTCTGTTTCCTTTGGAAGATATTAAAAAAAAGATTTGAATTGGGCATGTCTATTGGAGGTATACTCATATTTATGCATACTTTAAAAGTTAATCGACTCATTGTAATCATGGACGTTGTAATTTCGAGCCTCATTCTTTGCAAATCTATAAGGTTTATTCAATTCTTGAAAATACTTGAAGTCCCTTAGCTCTATTGATACATTTTTCATGATGATGTCTTTGTAATATCTGATCTTTAAAGTTTTCATGAATTCTACGTCTTCCTTTCTCTAATCGCTACTTCATTATCTATACATAAGAGCCAGTTCAAACTATTAATTGCTCAAGATTACAGTTTGCAAGTGGCCATATGGTATAGATCTCCTGTAGCTGTTTCGTAGCAGGAAATTCCGAATTAAGATCTAGTATTCACTATCTCGCCTACTTATTAATGACTGATTTGGTTATGACATTATGGGATACCGATACAGGGATGAAATAATTGCAAGTATACTGGACTCTGCTACAAAAGAAGAGGAAGGGGTAAGGATGACAAAGGTAATGTACGCTTCATTTCTATCCTATACTCAAGTAATTTACTACTTGAGGTATCTGATTGACAATAAATTGTTAGAGCATGATGAATTGAACAAGAGGTATAAAACTACTGATAAGGGATTTCACTTTTTAGAATTGCACAACAGGATGAACTCATTATTAGATATTGAACAAACAGCTAACTAACCTGCAATAACTTGTTATCGGGTCAATTATCTTTAGACTTCGTCATAGTTTCTATTGGGAGAATTCATCTTATCATGAAGAATAGCTCCAACTTGAGGTTCTAAGATAGGGTTGCAAAGATATTACTAAATAATTTTTAAACATCATATGCTAGCATCATAATGTATAGTATTTATCTCAAAGTCCTTGTATCCCTTGACAAATTGGAGATTTTATCACACGAGCTGTGGGATGCGGACGGAATGAATAGATGGTATGATTTTTACAGCATTTGCTCCAAACGGTTGAAATAGAATTTTAATTATATGATGGACATATTTATTATTCACTACTATCTGGAAAAATTAAGCCTTGAAGAATATTAGACAATGGGACGCACAGAAATATGATGAAGTCTCATGCCTACAAGAGAAGTGGGGGGAGGATCTGATTGACGGAATAAAATGGGATCCAACCTATCGGGTTATCATGGATGCCGGATGTGGAACAGGAAGAGTCACGAAGATATTGGCACAAAAGGTAGGAACCAAAGGAACAATTTATGCTGTAGATGTAGATCCAAATATGGTCAATAAAGCAAAACTGAACCTTGCAAGTTTCAAGAATGTATTTGTTATTCAATCGGATATCACTAATGTATTCTTGCCTGAAAAAGTAAATGTTGTCTTTTCAAATGCTGTATTGCATTGGATCTTCGATCATAGAATATTATTCAGTCATTTTTGGGAATTGCTAACAAATACGTTACTGACTAAAAAGACTTCCGATGGATTACTGTTAGCTCAATGCGGAGGGCATGGCAATTTAAGCAAAGTGCGTAGCATCCTGAATCAAATGATAAAACTAAATGATTTTGAATCTCATTTTCACGACTGGTCGGAGCCATGGTATTTTGCGAAACCCGATGATACTGAAAAGTTACTAAGAGAGATAGGATTTGAGAACATCCGTGTATTTCTTTCTGATGGCACTACCAGTTTCGTAGATCGCAAGAGTTATTCTGATTTTGTAAGCACTGTTATCATCAGGCCATATCTAGAGAATTTACCAAAAAAGCAACTAAAGCACAGATTTTTAAGGTTATTTCTAGACCGTGTCGAGGAAATGAAACTGGTATGGACCCTCGATTATGTAAGGCTCAATATAATGGCCGAATGTATCACTCCTACCAGCCCATTTGCCTAGTCCGCTAGATCTTCACTTAAGCGAAATATGTCTAATATCTATAAAGGCATGAAATAGTAGACAAAATATTACCGTTAGTTTCGATGCATAAATCATGTGAACAGATCATACCAATTGAACAGTACCTGAATGACGTGCTTACTGGATTTTTTAAAATTGCATACGTTGACCTCGTTACTCGTAGAAATTCCTTTAACTCGGGTTGTTCCATTGATCTTCTAATGTCGTAGTCTCGGCCCTTCTTATCTGTACCGCAAACTAAATTCCAAGTATAGCACCTGGTGTGAGTATCATATTATGGACGTACAAAAGATATCAAAAGAAATTTTCTGGATGTAGGTGTGGGAAAGGAAAGCATTAAAGCATTTAGGTTAGTATGACCAATGTGATTGGATTGAATGTGATTCGGTCCCCCACAGATAAATCCGGCGTTGATCAAGATCTAACATTCGAAGAAGTCTGCCCTGTCTGGTTTCACAAATTTCGAAAAGGACTCGACAGGCGAGATAGATCTGTGCTTGCCGGGGATTCTAAGTATTGCCTAGTAGGTGAAGCATGGGGTTTCACCGGAAAGCAGGCAGGCTATTACATAGCTCCTCTCATTCCGTTTGTCGGTTGCTGGAGTTGTGTAAGATATGGACAGAAATTTGGTAAGGTGGCTAAGAAGGATGATTATGCGGGCAGTGACTTTGAACCACTAATTTCAGAGTTTTTAGCGCATTGGAATCGAGAACATAAGGGCATTACAAGAGAGATCAAACGCTAACCCATTAGATGATAAAATTCACTCAGGATCAGAACGATCCCTTGACTATGTCTGACGGGCAAAGCTCCAAAGCAAAAGATCTAATGATCAGTATACTGGTGCCATTGTACGATAGATTAGACGTGCACAAGATCAAGGTAGTAGCAACGATCA
>JAKEIK010000034.1 GCA_022545895.1 Nitrososphaeraceae archaeon
ACTAGTAGAAAATTGTTGTCTTTCTATCCCTTTTAAGCTAAGTTTCAATAATTCTCCAGGTTGGATATCTCCGAGCAGTTTACCACCTACAGTATCAATGGCGCATGATTCAGAAGCTATCATGTACGTGTTTGATTCTTCGATATGTCCTAACACTAATGGTCTGAACCCGCGTGTATCACGGACGGCATAGACAGACCCGTCATCCGTTAAAAGTGTAAAGCAAAAGGAACCTATCATTTCTTCCTTTAATACACGAAGGGCTTGAATCATGTTATCATTCTTTTCAAGATGCATCATCAATCTTTGTGCTGCCAGCAGAGTATCGGTCATTGTCTGAGGTGAAAAAGTGCATCCTCCGACCATATTGGATAATTCTTCTACATTGGCTATAGTTCCATTATGTGCTATACAAAGATCTTTTATTTTTAATGGCTGTGCATTGTCCAAATTACTTTTCCCGATAGTAGAATATCTGACATGACCAATAGCTGCATTAGAGTTGAATTTTCTAATGACGTATCTAAAATTTCTCGAAGCAGAAACCAAGCCTAAACATTTGTATGGAGATTTCGACGGTACTGCGAATCCCCACGACTCTTGACCCCTGTGCTGTAGTGCTCGCAGAGAATCAAGCACATAAGGTATCACGTTATGGCCATCCAGTGAAAAAAAACCAACAACGCCACAATTCTCACGGACCATTAGTGATCACTTCTTCGAGATGGATTTAATTAAAACTTACTCCACATAAATTCTTGACTAAGTTCCATCCATTATGTGATTAATTGAATTGTAGCTACAACCCAGGTCATAGACTGGCAAATTTATTATTTCTTTACGACAATAATGTAAATTCAAAATCTTGGTCGTTTCGACTTCTCCTATTTCAGAAAAAATACATCTTTTACTTCTCAATATCTTGTTTATCCTGTCTGGCTGCTTACTGCCTACTATGAATCTGGAATGACTCTCGGAAAAGAGCAAGTAGTCATGACGTGAGCAATTATTTGGAATTTTTTTCAAATCGATATCTATTCCCACATTGCCAGAAATGGCTAATTCGGCTAATGCTGCTCCAATTCCGCCCTTTGAACAGTCATGCGCAAAATCAATCAATCCCTCTTGGATTAGCGCCAATACCAGCGAGCTATTTTTTCTATCGATCTCTAAATCTACCTTCGGCACGTTCCCGTATTTTGAATGCCCAATTGAATCAGTATATTCAGTTCCGCCCAATTCCTCATATGTTTTACCCAAAATAAATAATGTATCGCCAAAAGTTGGAACACACTTGGTAATGTGCGATCTATCTTTAATCAGGCCAATAGTTCCAATTACTGGTGACGGTTTAATTGGGGAACTCATTGTTTCATTATAAAAGCTAACCTTTCCGCCCACTACAGGAACTTTCATATAATTACAGAAATCTATAATTGCTTCTATTGATTTCCTGAATGTCCAATATATTTGGGGATTTTCAGGACTTCCGAACTGAAGATGATCTATAATTCCAATAGGTTCTGCACCTGTACATACTACATTTCTGCATGCTTCGGATAAACAGCCTAGGGTTCCAAAATAAGGATCAAGATAACAATGTTTGGAATTTCCGTCCAATTTGATAGACACAAATTTATTATCATTTACTCTGATAACTGATGCATTTGCACCAGGCTTTATAACGGTCCTCAGTCCAACCTCATGGTCATATTGCTGGAAGACCCAATCTTTGTTACCAATATTAGGATTTGACAGCAAATCTAACAATATACTATTGTAATCCTTTACCTTGTGCAACTCAATACCCTTTTTTGTCCTATTCAAATAACCTGGCTTCTTTGATTTTCTATAAGACAATGGAGCATTTACCATCAAGTCACAAGAGATATTAGCTA
>JAKEIK010000337.1 GCA_022545895.1 Nitrososphaeraceae archaeon
TCAGCTTCTTTAGCAAAATCAATAATTCCTTCAGCGGCCGAGGACTTGCTAATAACAACATCTACACTTGTTTTAACTCCTCCTTTTTCTACCAAAAGTTTTACTTCATTAAGAAACTCTTCTGCTTGTTTTTTCAATGCTTTTTCGTACTCTTCGATATTTCCTCCTCTATAGTAACTAAGTAGATCGCCAACCATCCCAAAAGAAGACTTGTCCAAAACATGTATTGCGGTTATACTTGCTCCAAGTGCTTTTGCCAAGGTGATGGAATATCCTATGATCTTATCTTTATACCCCGATTTATCAATAGCAATTAATATTTTCTGAACTTTTAGTTTATCGTAGTTTGTTGATTCCTCATTTGGTTGTTGAGCTATGTTTATTCACCCATACTCCCTCATCATCTATCTCCTACTAGGAATATTTCTTATATCAATTGGGTTGACCCATTTGGAAACATCTGCACCGGATACCACGTCCTCTTCTGAGGGAATCAAATAGATGACATCGTGCCTTGAAGGACTTCTCTTATATGTAGCCAAACTCACTACGACAAATACTACGAAAGATACTATTGGCGGAATGATTGTATCTAGGCCTAGATAGGCAAAATATGGACTATCAGGAGAAACTGTACTTAAAGTGAAATAAAGTATCATTCTTAGCGTCGATCCAACCACAATTGAAGCTACTGCGGCAGCTGAAGTAGATTTTTTCCAGAACGTGCCCATTACAAGTGGAACAAAACAACCAGCAAGCACAATATCAAATGCAAGTACCAAGTAAATCCCAGGTCGAGGGATAATCGCTCCCAGTGCAAACGCAGTAAAGAACATGGGGATTACCAAGAGCCGTGTAGCAAGTAGTAGTTGTCTATCGGTCATGGTTCTTCTTTTTAATCGCGGGATAATGTTACGCTGCAGTATGTTCCTAGACATCACGCTTGCAATTGCCAATGTACCTCCATTAGCAGTAGACATCCCACAGCTTATTGTACTCACAAGCATCAATATTCCAATTACCTCCGGTACATGTTTTATAGCCACGATCGGATAGAGAGTAAAGGGATCAGCAATATTCGGCTCGAGAGTATATCCAATAATCCCAATCATAGTTGTCGGAACAAGAATGAGCATCGTCAAGCCCGCCGCATAGTAGCAGCTCTTCTGAGCAGTACGTCCTCCACGGGCTGAAAACACCCTCTCCATGAAATCTAGCGCTACGATGTCACCCAACCCCAAAGACATGATAGCAGCCCAATTAACTAGGGCCCCGCTTTTAATGTCTGTTAGACCCGACATATCCATGAAACCGGCCGGTGCATTAGCAATTATAGTCTCTAATCCACCCGGTATTGGTGACCATGGCCCAATGAAATAGAGAAATCCTAGCCAAAACCCAACTACGGCCAAGTAAATATGAAATATATCTGTGTAAGCACATGAATACAATCCTCCAAAGTATGTATAAATTAATACTACTGCAGTTGAAATTAACATGGCATAAATCAGCGGTATACTCAGGACTACGGACAGAATATAACCACTCGCTGCTAGGTTGCCTGCTACGAGAACGATAAAGCTGATAGACATCAGAGTGCCCGACATTATTTCGGCAGTATTTCCATATCGTCTAAAGTAGAAATCAGCGAGTGTTATCATATTCATTCTATTAAATATCCTTCCAAAGAATAACCCTGTCAAAACAAGACATATGGCCAAGCCAAGTGGAATAGCTGCCCCAGCCCAAAATCCAAATTGATAAGACAATGCTACATTGCCCAGCGATGCATTTCCATCAACAGCTTCAGAGACCAACATGGTTCCAACAAAGAATAACGGTAAACTCTTTCCGGCCACAATGTAGTGTTTACTACTTTTCTTAACGAACTTGACAGCCAATACTCCTATAACCGCAGTTGCCGCAACAAACGCCATCACTATTATGGGATACGATATTGGGATGTCTGCCATAAAGTCACGATTGAATAAATGTCGCGCTATTTAAGGATATTTGAGTCGACGTATTAATTGTAAGTTATAATGCATCATAGCATATTCGAATAATTGTTTACTAGGACTCGGCAACTGACATGATCAGTTGCTTCTACATGCGATCCATCACAAATGTTGGATTGTACAGCTCATGCCACACCAAGCATTTCAGAGCAACATTATCTACTACTTTAAGACAAGAAAGCAGTTCCTAAGTGAATGGATTTAGCAGGATTTTCACTTTCATCGTCAGTTGACTTGTCAATTAAAGTTTTATCAATTTTATCAGAACTTAGATAGTTTGGTGGCATTTTTATTTTCAACCTCTTACGCAATTTTAGAAAGGTGTCTATGTCTCCATGTATAATTAGTCTGTATTGCATAAGTAATTCCTTCAAAATCCAGTTATAATCAACACTGTTTATGATATCATCAAAGCTGACTAGAGTAGATTTCATAATGGTGATTGATTTCATGAGGGCCTTATCGAGCAAATATAGTTCTCGCTCATGTGTTGAGTGATCTGTATGCTTGAATTCATCGTCATCTTTGGGGTTTGAGGTAAACTTATCGTCAATGAGATTTTCTTTCATAAATCTTTTGACTAGATTCCTTGCCTCGATCTTGGTGAGAGCGTTCTTAATAACAAATTCACCAATTTCACGAACCGATTCAGCGTCGAAGGGCAATAGTTCTAATGCCACGCTCGGAGTTATTCGCTGGCGAATAATTTCTTCTTGAATCTCCTTTGGGAGCAGAAGCAATTGTATTCTTTTCGTCACAAATTCCTGACTCTTGTCAATTTGTTTGGCCAATTCAGAAACGCCGCCCCATCCATAACCTTCAACATATTTCTTGAATGCAATAGATTCTTCAACAGGATTCATGGTTTTGTGTTGCAGGTTTTCTACAAGTCCCACTTCATATGCTTCTTTATCAGATAACTCAATAACGTGACAACTTAGTTTTCTCAGTTTTAGCAATTTTGCAGCTGCAAATCGACGATTTCCAGCGACTACTTCATAACCAAGTGATACCGGTCGAATTACAATTGGCTGCAAAAGGCCATAGTGCTTAATTGACTCAGCCAATTCCTCTACATTATTTGCTTCACGAAGATTATATTTAGAAGGAGAAATTTTGCTTATATTTATATCTTGCAGAATCCCAAGATAACTCAAACATTTTCAAGCTGTGCAATATTACTATATAATATTTGTGTAGAAGTTATGTATCAAGTATGCGATAGCGACATAAGAGCGGATCCCTATGAATTTACTCTGAAACAGCGATTAAGGTTTTCCTTACTTAGTGTAGCAATTGACAAAAACTTGACCTAAAATTTCGCCCTAGTTAATTTTGAATAAAGCAGTGGATCCAATTTCCTAGCTTTGTCCAAGCAGGGTTGTACTTTATTTTTCTCTCCAAGCATCTCGAATGCTCGTCCTTTGTTATACCACGCCTTTGCATAGTTCCCATTAATTTTCAAAGCGGTATCGAAGCACTCGATCGATTCTTTGAATTTTCTCATACGAAGCAATGTTAATCCTTTATTGTGCCACGTAATTGAGTTATTCGGATTTATTGAAATTGCTCTTGAAAAATTTGTCAAAGCTTCTACTGTTTGCCCTTTTTTGTCGAGAATTAATGCTTTATCTCCCCAAGCCATATCATTATTTGGATTAATCTCTATGGCCTTATCAAAAAAGGTCAATGCTTCATCATATCTCTTTGCATTTGCCATATCCTCACCATATTTTATCAACTCATTAGAGGCATCTTTCTTGCTAAGTTTGATGGTATTGATTTTTTGTACAGGGCGCCCTTTCGATAACCAATTGGAAAATAAATCGAATATCAAAAAAAAATAACTCCTAATTAGAGGAGACAATGTTTTGTTTTACAAACTTTGACTAACATTGGTAGGCATCAATAAGCATATTCATGCGTTCACTTCTTCGTTCTGAGGTTCGTTCTTTAATCCGATAGTTCCCAAGTACAAAAGAATGACACTCGAGACAAGTATGGCCGTAAACATTGCGTAGACCCCTGACAAATCCATGCTTGGAATTGGAACTCATGGTATTTAAATTTGCAATTCGTTTGCCGAGTGTGCATGTTTAGAAATATTTAAGAAATACTTGCCAATTAAGTATCTTAGAAAAAAAATGGGAATGGAATTTTATGGTGATTCTTATAAGGGAAACGATGAGCCAATTTTTGTTGGCATACCTACGTTTCTGAAACTTCCGTGGTTAAGAAGTCATGAGGAATTAAAGAAGGTAAAGCCAGATGTAGCCATAATTGGAGAACCATTCGACTTTGGTACTACTATTCGTCCAGGAGCAAGATATGGGCCACGGGCTATAAGAGCAGCATCGACTGTCCCTTCCCCCCCTTACGAACATTTCAACATAGAGACCGGTGTTGATCCCTTTGGAGTTTTTAGGAGCGTCGACTATGGTGATGTGAATATATCTCCTGGAGACGTTGTAGAATCACATAGAAGGATGACTGACAAGGTTAAACAAGTTCTTGACATAGACGGTATCCCCGTTATGCTAGGAGGGGATCACTCGATTACCTTCGCCAACGTTCGTGCTTTTGCCAAGAAGTACAAGAACA
>JAKEIK010000338.1 GCA_022545895.1 Nitrososphaeraceae archaeon
CGTTCTTCTTTGTATGACTTTGATAATCAGAGCTGTTAATTGATTTTGACTTGGGAGGTTTCCTTTATTAAATGACGGAAGGCCAGCTAAGATCCTATGAGTTAAATGACTCGCTTGCTTACATGATATCCATTGTTCAAACAGTATTGCGATATGTGTTATTTAGTTTCGTTCTGACATATGGTAATACCCAACTCAATTGCAACGAAATAACATCTGTTTAAGGTTCTGGTACAATTGTAAATCGAGCACTTTCTATCTTAAGTTATTTTCCTTCTTCCATTCATAACTTTGAGTATCTTTATCTTTACCAACAATCCAAAAATCATAATTTCCCCCAATACGATCGCCTGCCGCATTAAGTTCTATTCGACCTGACATTCCCCCAAATGATTCCGCAGTTTCAACAACTAATTCCTTAAATGATTTACTAAAGTTTTCCTTATCTGAGAGTATTGTGCTATTCTTATCAAGACTTAGCGCGGATATCCAATAAGAATCGTAGGCGATTGCAGGATACGTTATTGAACCCTCTTCATGTAATTTTTTTTCTAGTTCTTTTTCAAGAGCATGAGATTCCTCTGTCTCATTACTTATTGAGTACAGCGGATTAGTAAAATTTGTGTTCATTGCAAACATCGCTGAATCAATATTTTTTGTTATATGGTGATTTTGTGCAATACTATCACTGCCATACCATCTTACTTTTTCCAACATTCCATAAAGTGGTGCCTGGATTAAAATAGGTGTTATTTCGTCATAAGATATTATATAAACACCCACAGAATGAACACCATATTTCATTACAGCATCAGACACAATTTCACTTAATTTTTCTAAATCCTGATTCCACATAATGAAATTTATGCGATGTAAACTGGTAGCAAACTTCCCTGTATACGGATGATAATTAATGCCTTCTTCCACTTTCCCTCCTAGTCTTTCAAAATTAGATTTAGTGGAATTATAGAGTTCATTTCCATAAATATCACTCCTCCAAAATGGAACAATAACCTTTATACCGTCATTAATCATTCTTTGCGCAATTATTTTTCCTTGGTATGTGTCGTCAGGAACTAGCCGAAAAAGATTATCTCCTTTAATGGAAAGTAGCGGTGAAGTACTTGAGTAACTGATAAGGATAATGTTATTAGTATCCGCATATTCCTTGACAGCTGAAACTGCAGTACTTGTTGCAGGCCCTACAATAATTTTTGCACCATTATCATGTAACTTTTTTATTGCCACTAAACTTTCCTCTGGACTCGTCTTTGAATCAGCCATTAGTAACTTAAAGTGTGATGAAGAATTCATTTCTTCAAAATGCTTGTTTACATCATTTTCAGCATTTTCTAAAGCTATCTTGACAGATTTACCAATGGAGGATAAGGAACCTGAAAAGGGTAAAATTGCACCAACTACAAATTCCTTTTTTCCCTGGTCTTCATTGGAGTTTACGTGATTAGAATTTATAATAAAATCGTTACTCTCAAAAATACTGAAAACATTTGTGAAATAAAGGCCAGCAAATATCAGAGAAGACGCAAATATTATGGAAGCAAAGAGAACCTTGTGATTTGCATTGTTAAGCTTTGTTGCAATCTTGAAAATAAGACCTTTTGAATGCCATTTGATAACGTATCTGAGATACCAGATAAGACCGCCTGCAATTAACAAATAATGTGCAGACAGCAATAACGCTGACATCCATAATTGTTCAACAAATGTCGTTAGAACAATAATTGCAAACCAACTATCCCCAATAACGATTGCTAAAAGTCCTACTAACTCACATATCCATGGAATAAAGTGATGTCTTTCATTCTTTATTCCAATGAGAATCATCAAAGCAAGAACAGTTAAGACTGAATTCAAGGTGGGATATGCTACGGTTACAACGAAGAGCATAAGACCTCTGAAATTTGATGTTTCTGTATTCTCAAGAGTCAAGTTTAAGATGTATATCAAAAATAAGCCTGTCCCAGAAACTATTAGAAATAGAAATTTTTTATTAGTAGTGTAACCAATTTTCCTATATACTATTGTTAACCGGCATATCAGAAACCCGTAAGCAGACAGCAAGAATATGTCTGCTAAAGAAGGTACCGGTGATACAATGTCAAGCACTAATTCGTAATACGCCCATATTATATTTGCAATAAACCAGAATATCAGACCAACTGCTAGAAGAATATTTGCCTTTTCTACTTTCCCTACTTTCCCTTCTTCCCTATCCTTATCCTTAATGAGAATTATTCCAGAAAGTCCTACCGCAATGAGCGAATTTATTATCAATACCCAATTGGAATAGATTAGTTTACTGTCTGAGTCGGCAAAAATAATAAAGGAGTTTCCTATCACTATTGTAATAATAACTCCTAAAAAAAAGTATACAGTATTCAAGTTCCTTTATTAATGATTATTGCTATCAATTATAAACTCTTAGTCTTCATATGTTGATATACCAGTAACGAACTCGAGACATCTTTCATCGATTGATTTCAGACTCTAGTCATAACACTCTCGACTGCAAGACTGGCCTTTTCAGTAATAGTATTATTGGTAATTGACATGTATGTGGCAGTTAGTTCAAATGTTTTCATACACTAGCATTTTCGTTCTTCCGAAAAATCTTTTTATATTTTTATGTACTAATATGATTAAGTCGTAGGAGCTGGGGGTTACACCGTTATTCGTACTCATTATTGAGGACCCCCAGTAATTGTTTCTGAAATACAGGAAAGTATCTGAACATATTCTGTCGTAAGTGTGAAGTTAGTTTTAAGGCAGAAGACCTCGCAAAATCATTTAGACCAGAACCAAAATAGTTAGGTGCTCTCCTTTATGTAGCATGTAGAATTTAGCTAAATGAGACTCTAGATGCTGGCGATAATCACTTCCAAGCTTCAAATGGGTGCTGAGCCCAGGAATTATGTGTAAGGTTAACTCTTTGCAGAATACTTAAATCTAATGCGTACAATTTTTGCATTACATGAATAGTACAAGACATGTTATTAGTGCTGCAATAGCTACCGTAGCATTGATTTTCTTATCAAATATCCTGTACTTTAATTCAGTTTACTCTCAGATTGGTAATTTAAGCAATAATCCATTACTAAATTTAAGCTCTCTTGTTACATCTCTAGTTAAACCTATCTCCGGGATATATGATAATCCAAGTTTAGGTTATAGAATTGAATTGCCACCGGGATGGAATGGAACAGAAATGAATGTTCTCACCCAGATGGTCATTGCAGCACCTCCGGATTCAAGTAGCCTCTTCAAAAATGGATTGAATCCGAGCGGCGTGGAAAAAAATCATACCATGATGACTATTATCGGCATCGACAAGAAAGCATTTGATACATTGAAAAACATCGCACAATCAATGATGTCTGGTGCAAATATCTCTTCTATGACAAATATGTTTGACCAATACAAGAAGGACGCTAAATGTGACAAAACTGTTGCACCTGTTGTAATTAATGGAGCTACCGGACAACAGATATCCTACGAATGTCAAGGGCCGGTATTTGCTGGGAAAATAAGGGCATATGCTTTTGCGACCAAAGATGACTCACTCATCCAAGTCTCATTTTTCGGAAGCTCTAATTCAGGATTTGATAAATATCTTCCACAGTTTGAAGATTCGATTAAAACACTAAAAATATCCAATCCTATAGATATTCAAAGCTCTCAAATCTTTCAAGAATATCAAAAATTTGCAGGGTTAGACAACCAAACGACAGGAAATTAGATGATTTCAGTGATGAACCGAGTGGGAACTAAAGTTATCTAATTGATTTTTCAATACTGTCCTTGTTATATGAAGTTGTGAGCTGTTTACTATTCAGAAGGTCGGCTATATTCAAATTCTGACTCTTATTTGCCGCGGGTAGATTATCGGCCTGAGTTTGATTAGTGATAATACTGCCTATCGGAACCAGTTTATTATCAGGTATTTCAACGCCAGCCACAATGCTCCCTAGTCTAATTGCTACATTATTACCTATTTTTGAATCAAAGACAATGCTTTTCATTCCCACTAAAGTATTATTTCCAATCCAAACCGGACCATGAATAAGTGAGTCATGTGCCAAACTTACATTCCCTTTGATAAAGATTGCATAGCCATGGTCGAATTCTGAGTCGTTTGCCAATAGCCTATCACCGCTTTGAGAAAATCTTTTGTTATCAATATTAATCCCATTTTTTGTCGTATCGACTGCATGTAAGATAACACCATCTTGTATATTCGAAAAATCACCGACATGAATTGGAACACCTTCATCACCTCTACATACAGCTGTAGGCGCAACAAACACACCCTTGCCAATGTAGCAATCACCTATGATAACCGCAAAGGGATGAACAAATGCAGAATCTGCTATTCTTGGAAAGGTAACATTAGAATTATAATCTGTCCTTACGTTAGGAAATATGTTAGACCTCTTTGTAGTATTAAAATTACTACTATATGAAAGAACTTCGTCGTTAGTATTGCCTTGACTTAATGCAAAGAGATTGTTTGCCGCTATTGGTATTGATGCAACAATAATAAGTATTATCAATAAATAATTGGAATTCACGATAAATTTCGAATTGTGTTTCAATGATTCCTTGAAGGATAATTATTATTAATTTATTTTGAAAGAATAATATTGAAATTATAAAGATAAAAGAATTATTATAGATA
>JAKEIK010000035.1 GCA_022545895.1 Nitrososphaeraceae archaeon
GTGTAGCTGGTGCAGTCGATGTCGAATGTGACGGTGGTGCAGGTGCAACTGGCTCAGCTGGCGGTAACAACTTGGGCCTAAGCAGCAGTGCTGATGGCGCAACTTCGTGTCAGCAAGGTGGAACAACATCTCCAGCATGTGCAACCAGCGACGGCGGCAACGGCAACGGTGGCACAGGAGCTCCAGGCGGTGCAGGCGGTGACTCAATCGGCGGTGCTGGCGGTATCGGCGGTGACGTATTTGGCGGCACCGGTGCTGATGGAGCATCTGCCTGTGAAACAACCGGAAGCTGTGTCAACGACAACAGTGGTAGCTAGAAAACAAGCACACAACAGAACAGAAGGAAGACAAATTCCTTTTTTTCTTTTTTTTAAATAAACAATATTTTACTTTCTTATTTCTGCATACTTTAATTACCAAAAATTCAGACAAATCTTTTAATAATCTGTCTCGTTATATTCTGATTACCGCAAAATCGTAGAACCGGCTGCCGTGACGCACATAATTGATGTTCTCTGATGGGCTACTGATTAGGTTACTAGCCCATCAGAATATTGCTCAAGTCCCGCATTTCATTTATAATCCAGTACAATCCAATCCGATCTGCTGGCTACTAAAGCAGGATTATTATTGTTACCAACATACTTCAGTTCAAAGGAAATCAATTAATATCTAGAGATTACTTGCCAGTCTTAACACTAAATTGCTTTGAAACCTACAAATAGAGACGATCATAAACATCGCAAGAATCGGGCAACAAGAATCAGCATGTCGCTTGCGCCAAAATTGCTGAAGCAGTTTGACAAATCGATGATTCAAGCAGGTTTTTCGGATAGATCAAAGGCCATACAGGCCGCGTTACATGCATTTGTGGATGAAAATGAGTGGAAAGGGGCTGAAAACCAATCAGGAGCAGGAGCAGTCTTTATGCTGTACGATAATCATACTTACAATCAAGATCGGGAATCTATACACGCACAACATGAGTATGCCGATATTATTAGCTCGTCTACACACGTACACCTAGATCATCACAACTGCCTAGAGACCATAATGGTCAAGGGTCAGGTCAAGAAAATTAGAGAACTTGTAAAGGTCTTGTCTCAAAACAGAGGTATAAAGAGCTTGAAGCTTCACTTCGTAACACTAGTTTGAGATTGTAGTTGGAATTATATATTGAATGAAAAGTGCGGCGAAATAATCATATACATGTGCTGACGAGCATTCTAATAGCGGAATAATTTGCAACTATATTCATTCCAAAACCTCTTTGAAGTTTATTTTGATAAATTAGAAGAAAAATAGAACAGTACTAAAATACAAGATTTGGGTAATGTTAACTAACAATTTGTTGAAATTAATGAAAACAAAAAATCCAGGAATTTGAAACATTTTGAAAGACTCTATAGAAAAGTGTAAGTAATTGGACATGCTACCAGTATGCACTTCATGCTAGTGAAGATCGATGGGATCAAAGGTAATAAAGTCAGAGTCACAGAACTTGACATCGACAGTTATGGTTCAATTATACCTCTGAGAAACTTGGAATTAAAACTACCAGATAATGATTATTCCATTATTAGAACATTGAGATCATCTTCTCATGCTGCAATCTTTACTCAGGATAATATTGACGACAATAGCAGTATTATAATTATTGCTACTGGTCTTAGCCAAGATGAACTCAATGAAGAAAAGCGGAAGATAATTGAAGCAACAAATAAGCAACCACACACCTAGAAGCTCCTTTGCATTGTATATTAACAAATGAACATGTATAACATGTATAGACCAAGTCGCCACTCTCGTACTTTACTAAGAAATTGATTAACGTATCTTACAACTTGAACCAAACATAATTATCTATCTTGGAACATTCTGTTTGTTGGTTCTCAATTTTTTCCTCAAGATCATAACAGCAGCCACGATTACTAAAATAATTCCAATTTCCAACGAATATCCCGCAATTACGTTTAAAAGTGGATTACGCCCAAAAGTTATATCGGCTGTTACCGAAACATTTCCTAAGTTTGAAACGAGAAGTGTATAGTTCCCTGGATTATTAGGCCTGAAATAAGCCACAAATGGCCTATCAGATTCGTTTCTCATTACAGTAACTCCGTTAGGATCCTTCAAGGTTCCCTGCACCATAACATTGGATGGACTAAAATGTATCACTATATAAGCTAAATTTTTCCAGAACACCTGAGTTCCAGTTACCTTTAGATTGGTTTCAATTGTGCTATCTGGTTCTATTTCGGTACTACTTAGAACAGTTTTTTCGTCTGCAAAGGGGACATGGGCAGATGTTGGATTGTCCACATACATTAAATTAATTGAGAGACCAGCAAATAATAAAAAAAAACCTACTATTAAAATGATGTAGCCTCGATACATTGGTGATTAAACAATATTTCTATTTTCTCTGATTTAAAGATGCCAGAATATCCGTTTTTCCTACAAATAATTCCGTATCCAGAAAATCTGTCATGCGAGCACTAAGTGGCCGCTCCCCTATATCAATTCCAATAGTAATAGTATTCAATTTGCCCCGCAAAACTACTAAAGTGAGTCCTATCCCAACATTAATCGCAAGGGTGTCAATTGCGAATCAATTAATTCTTATCGTGTGCAACAAATATCCTTATTCTCACATCTACAATCAACGGGTATTTTCAAGCACGATGGACAGATTATTATGCCACAGCCAACGCATCTGTTGGTGGACGCATTACAAGCCCAGTGTTTACACTCATTTCCCCTAATTATAACTCAGATACTCCACTCTTGTAAATGTGTCTTTCCCAGTTTTTTTATATGAAGGCAATTTAGGAAGTCTTTCAAATTTTTTTAATGACGGATTCATCCAATTTCTCTTACAAAGGTTCCCAAATCCCACTTTTCAAAGGATTTGCACTTTTCATGATATATATTCTTTAAATACATCTTATTTTTTTAATTACGCATAACCAGAAACAAATTTTGAAAGCTCTTTATAACGCTCTCCTGTACGTAATTGTATGTCAAACAACAGCTATCTGAACTTAATTGTCCTATTAGCAGCGATCGCGTCTTTAATTGTCGTAGTCGCTACGATTAATGCGGGCTTTGTTTTTGCGAAACAAAAATTCCATGCGACATTGTCGGGATCTGAAGAAGTCCCACCAGTGGATACAAAAGCAGGTGGAGACGCAACATTCACAACAATGAAAAATGATACAGCGATAAAGTACAAAGTCAACGTAACTGGATTATCTGATGCGACAGGGGCCCACATTCACAGTGGAAAGAAGGGTGAAAATGGTGACGTAATAGTTGACCTATTAAAAGGAAGCAAGCATAACCCAACAAAACTTGGAATGGCGATAAGGGGAAACATTAGTGATTCGTCTCTCGTAGGCCCAATGAAAGGTAAAACCGTAGCAGACCTAATCTCTGCAATGAGTAATGGAGATACCTACACAAATGTCCATACACAAGAACATCAAAAAGGTGAGATCAGAGGACAGATAGAAATGTCGTCTAATGCAACTGGAACGAGTTCATCAATTGATATGACTCTGACTAACGCAACCGCTGTACCGACACAGTAACTAAATTCCTCTTCTTTACTTTTTTACCATTTATTACTCCTACGTGAGTAGAATCTGACGTTTCATACACTTAGGGCACGTCTTGCGGCACTGGAATATGGATGAATCCATATTGAATAATTATTATATTTATACCAAGAAGAATTTTGGGAAGTCCGTAACAATTTTGCTAGTAGTAATTCACAATCACACTTTAGTTCGTAAGGTTCATTGAGAGCTGCGCATGTTTGTCACTCCAATGTGCAACGAACATCCTTATATTGTCTTCAATCCCTTCCTTTGAGCGTGTCATGAACATATCACCAAATCTCCATCCAAACTCACTGCAGTCTCTGCACTCTCCCTCATACGATGAAGTATATCCATAGGCTTCTCTTACTACACATTTTGATGGAGAATCTAATTCAAAATACCATTTAAACCACGAAAAGGATAGGGCAAAGGGAAGCTTTTGAGGTACAAGCCTTTTTGCCTAGTCTGGAGCAATTTCATTCAGTCCCAATGGTTTATGAATGACATCCTCAACTAAAGTCAATTGTTAATCTTAACCATCATAGGTTATGCTCCCTAGTAATTAAGAATAGTAACTGCAAGACTATTAACTTACCTTTAGTATACTTTTTGATTTATATTTGGCTGGGTCTCTATAAGAAAGAAGAGGGATATATTCAAAATAGTACTATCTGGATCTGCAAAGGGATTCGAAGAGCAGGATGCTAATCAATATGTAAATGAAAATCAGGAATGCGAGAACAGCAAACAAAAATTTGACGATGACATAATAATTGGTGGAAAAAAAGCGATACAGGTCCAAATTCCAAAACCGGGTAACGTAGAGGAATCTCCAAAATTGGAGGATGAGCTTCACAATAATGATAAGAAAATTCTATCATTATTAATCAACGAAGATAGCTCCCATTTTTCATTTACTGGAATGAAGAGGAAACTAAACGTTCATCAGCAGAGTCTCGCTCGAGCCTTGGCTAGACTGGAAGAGTTAGGTTTAGTTGAGAAATCTGATGCAGGCTATGGCCTGAATAAAAATGCAGAGGTATTTACCTCGTCCAGTAAAATTGTCAAGAAACCCTCACCTATTTTCTCAAAGAGCAGTATTAACTTCCAACTTCTTCACGCCAGCATACCCGTTCAAATCGAAGTTGAGCATATATTGATAGGTCTACATGGAAAGTGGTTCGATAAATATCGATTTGTGGAATTGAAGAAAACTAACAATGTATACGCTTTAAAATGGATAAATGAAGCGACGTCGTTCGAGCTTACCCTAATAATAATAGGAAATTATTGCGTCATAGAGACCAATGCTATATCAGGAAAATCCAGACTGGAAGCTATGTTTGGTGCCAGTAGAATAATCAAGGAGATTACAACAATACTTCAAAGAAAATTAGATGACTTCAGTGTCAGTACAATAAAAATCGATGAGATTAGTTTAACTGAACATGTGAATTAATTGATAACGGATAGATCGGATAGATAAAGTCTCGCCTGAAGACTAAATCATGTGACTCATTTTTTCAATACTAGTCATTTTATTCTTGTGGTTTGTATATAATCATGAAATATAGTGACAACCATAGTTGGTATCAAAACAAACGAAGGCGTGGTTTTAGGTTCAGACAGGAGAGCCAGCAAGGGTTTCTTCATTGGGTCTAAAATAACACAAAAGATAGCTAAGGTGGATGACACACTTGCTATAGCGATAGCAGGTCAGCTATCCGATGCAGAATACTTGATCAGAGTTGCGAAGGCGGAACGAAAGCTCTTGGAATTGCGTCGCGGATTTCCGCTTACTGTGAAAGAATCTTCGAGATTAATTGCGAATTTAGCATACTCTGGTCTCAAGAGCTATCAACCATATTTTGTAGAATTACTTGTAGCTGGTGTCGATGATAATGGAGGACATATTTATGCTGCAGATATGAGTGGCGCAATAACTACCGAGGATTTCGCTTCTTCAGGTTCAGGCTCTCCTATAGCATATGGTGTACTTGAAAGTGTTTATCATGAGAACATAACCAATGAAGAGGCTAAAGAGATTGCTACAAAGGCTGTAGCCGCAGCAATGGAACGTGACCCTGGATCTGGTAACGGAATTGATGTTCTCGTAATTCCGAACTTGGTAACAGTAACGGCGAGCAGAAGGTGATATAGAAGTGTCAGATAATAGCTTTACAAACGTAGGTTTTTCGGGAAATAATCGATACTCGTCATACTATGGACCCGGGGGGAGGTTAATATTCGTAGATAGTGCACTTGAGGCCGTTAACAAAGGGTCAACGACCATAGGAATAAAGACACCAAACTTTGCCATAATATCTAGTCAAATAAAACCAACGAGACCACTCGTAGAACCATCCGAAAAGATATTCTCAATAGATGATCACGTCGGTGCGACAGGATCAGGATACATTGGAGATATCTTGCAACTTATCGATGAGATTAGATTGCATGCACAAAAACATAGCGTTTCATTTGAAACTCCGATAGAAATAGGATCGTTGGCAAGACACATAAGTTCATATCTTCATACATTCACAATATATTCAGTCAGACCACAAGCAGCATCTATACTCATAGCTGGCAAAGATCAAACTGGAATTCAGCTCTACCAGATCGATCCCAGTGGAACTTATTTCAAAGGTTCTGCATTTGCTATCGGACAATCCTCAGAAATTGCTCTTGAAGTAATTCAACAGGAATATAAAGAAAATATGAGTGTTGAACAGGCAATTCAATTAAGTAATAATGCCATTGAAAAAGCACTTGCTGAAAAACCGTTGATCGCAACAGGTTTGATCTCGTTGGTAGATGGTAAGTTTAAAAAATTGGAGGCGCCAATTATGTCATAATACATCGTAAACAAACTCTACCATTGTGGAGAATAATCATTCTAGACATGGTTCGACCATATGTACTAATTTAGAAGAGACGACCCCCCCTTGAGGTACCTTGCCTGATGATTGATGATTGTCCCTCAGACATTTTCACAATTTTATAGTTTAGAAGAAAAATCCACACTCATGAGATCTGCAACATGATATGAGCTTTTTTTAAAGTCGCCTAAGAAGTAATGTTTTAAAGTCCCCTCTAAGCTATATTGAATAATACAAAAGTAATAGGCCTACAAATCCTTCATTGTTCTATGTTTTGTTATATTTTTTGGAGTACTATTCTTGTCACTTGCAATTCTATTTGGTCCTAATGACGAACGCAGTCCGAGTGAATTAAGATCTGTAGTTTTTAAA
>JAKEIK010000339.1 GCA_022545895.1 Nitrososphaeraceae archaeon
ACTACTATCAATGTAATTGGATGGCGCTGAAGGTGAGCCATTATCGTCCTGTTTCATATTTACATATACTCCCTTCAGAACCACACCATTTAACGGCTCAATATTGCCGGCTTGGGCCAATAGTGCATTTGAAACAACAATAGCATTACTGCCAAGAAAGGCAGCAAAAAGCGATATAATGACCAGTCTAAGTACTCTCGGTGCCAACTGATTAAGGATTAATATATGATTTAATATAAATTATGCAAAAAACTACGGCTCTAAATCTCAATGAATAAACTAAGCTACAATAAGAATTCCCGATTACAACTACATAATAGGTCATTATTGATCTATTTGCAATAATCATCGAAATCGAAATTGTCATCTAATGAAAAAAATAAATTATTATTATTATTCATTAACTCGTATTAGTGTATGCCTTGTTCATACGTTTTTAATGCTCATTTCAATCGCATCCTTAACACCTGGGCTAAATTCTAATTCAGTTTCAATAGTCTCACTCCTATAGTACCCAGAATTTCTTACATATTCTAAATAATCTAACATCTCCTTTTCTGATACGCCCACATTATCTGCTACTATTATAGAACCTTTATGCAGATTCTTCTGTTCGGCTAGCTTGAGATATCTTAGGTACTCGTCTTTTGCTGCGTCTAAAAATAGAAGATCATATTTGTGATCAAGCTTTGGAATAGTTTCTAATGCGTCGCCAATTATGATCTCTATTTTGTCTGAAAAACCTGCCTTCTGTACGTTCTTCATTGCCACGCTTGCTATTTTCTTGTCTATTTCAATCGTTGTTACAACCGCTTTTTTTCTACTGTCTCCGTAGGGCAAGTGACTAGCTATCAAAATAGCTGAATATCCAGACAATGTTCCAATCTCCAAGGCTGTTTTTGCCTTATATTTGCGGATAATCTTTGCTAAAATCTTACCCTTGACTGGACCAATAGAAGGGACAAATTCCTTTTGACCTATTTTTTCAAGTGACTTAAGAACTCGTATCACCTCTCGCTTCATCTTGCTTTCAATCTTATCTCATTTATCTATTATATACCAAATTTATAAATACATTTATTGAGACAATAAGATCGTGTTTCATAAAGTAACAATTATGAAACTATTTTAATGATTTATTATTAATTGACCGTTGGTATTTGATGTTGGTCCTAATAAATGGAATCTTGTCATAGCAATACACCTAGGTATGCTGAGGTTAAACAACGATAGTCCTTCATTATACAGAAAGTGACAGCTGTGAGACAGCCAAGATTAATTGGACAGCAAAAAAATTACTCATTTTCCAAAATAGTAACGATATTTTGGATCGGTCTTTTTAATGACTAAAAATAATCTAAAAAATGTTGACAGTTGTTTACAAGCGTAGCGAACCTTTACGACGATAACGAGCTGGTTCATTCAGGTTCCAGTACGTTCCCCTTGATTGTGATCTTTATATGTTATATTAGCGATTGAATAAGATCGAATATATATTAATTAGGTAATCAAAAATAAAAAATGGAGAGGGAGATGGAATTTTGTTCTGCCTTAATTTTTTCCAGTTATGAGATTACTACCAAGAAGATGAGGAATTACCTTTCCCCATCATGGTCATGTTTCCTTTTTGAGACATCATACTCATCATGTTACCGATATCCTGCCTTGTCAATATCGTACCATAGATTGGTGTATCACCAAAGTGGTTGTTCGTCTTTGCTGCATCTAAAGATATGGTTATCACATGATTGTTCATTACTTTGATCTCTACAGGCACATCTTTAACTGGTCCGTCTTTCATTGTGACAGTGACTGTTCCTTTGTAAGTGTCAGTAGTGGCATCAGTCAGAGTGAAGTTAGATATCTTGTGTTTGTGCATAGCAGATCCATTTAACATTACCATGTCAATCCATGCATCAAACTTTGCAGGCTTTGTCTGATTGAAACTGTCTTTAGTGCTGTTGATTATGTTCGTAACCCAATGTCCTGAAAGAACCCATGCTGGTTTTCCTTCCTTGTTGTTCTGAATACTTGATATAGGCCCAAATGTCCAGCCTTTGTGATCTTGCCACTTTCCGGAATATGGCGCCGCATTTACGCTTATAGATAAAGTGGTTGTCATCGCTCCACCCACCATAACTAATGCAGCGAATAGATAGATCAATGTTGGCGAATTTCTCCTTGTTGTGCTTTGCATTGAGATTAACTCTGATAATGTTATATTAAAGACTACCGTAACCTAGTTACGTAGATCATATTACAGGATTTGTTCCGTATGTTCTGTCTTAATAGTTGTCAATAACTATCAAAAATCCTCTAACAATTTCCAAGTACGAAGGCTTTTTTGACCTCAAGAATCTTTGCATTCCGCTATGTCTGGAATATTATCCCCTAAAATTACTTCATTATTTAAAACAATTAACTATTTTTAATCCAAATGTGATTGGATTCTGGTATAAACTCGAGTAATACTATGGAAGAAGGCGCTAACAAGAAAACATATGAAAAGTTGCATAACGAGATTCGATTCATGGATCTTATTGTCTGTATTAAGAGGGTTATCCTAGCTAGTAACCTGAATAAAAAACATAATCAAAAATATAATAATCTCCAAGCTAAATATAGATCATGCTAGACGGCAAAAGGAAAGAAAATGTACAACCCGGCGCCATTGTAAGAATAGTTGAAAAACATAATCAGAAGACAGGAAAGCTGACTGAAGGTGTTGTTAAAGATGTCTTGACGCCTTCCGCGGTCCATCCCCATGGGATAAAGGTCTTACTAGAAAGCGGAGTTGTTGGAAGGGTCAAAGAAATTATAAACCAACATGGTCATTAACAAGAATTTGGTGGGACCAGATTTATTGTATTGTTAGTGACAATTATAATATTTACCTTGCATAAAGAAATTTATGAATGTACGGATATGTTATGATCGGATATTTAATTAAACAAGTTTCTTATCTACGTAATAGGTTGGTTATCTTTAGTCTTCTGCCAAATGTCAGAGATAATTTCATATATCGTTTCGCTGACTGACCCGTTGAACTTTTTACTCCATAATTTTGCTACGTATTCTCCTGGAGTATTTCTATTTTCTATTCTCTTGTCTAGTATATTAAGGAATTCCGCATTGACACCTAAATCAGACAAACCCTTGCGAGCAAAGTCAAGTTGAGCTTTTATAGTATCTACAATGTTAAAATGAGTTTTGGCATAGTAACCCGAACGAACTGCTGCCATTCTCTCCTCTCTTAAAGTAGCAAGTGCGCGTAGTTCCCTTTCTTCATGAATAGCCCTGCTCAAGTAGCCAATAAAGAATTCTGCCATTGCCATTAAGCTTTTTGAGGTTGGCTGAACAGACATTATTCTTGTTTCTACACGATAGGAATCTGGTCCTATTCGGATTCGCGCATCATCATGTCGTTCTTTCTCGAGTTCAAAATAATCTTTCGCTATCTTTGGTTCCCGTGAAGTAGTATAGTCTATATAATCTCCTATTCCATCAAGGTATCTGGGAATTGCAGGGAATCCTGAATTCTGCTGTTCTGATTGATCGTATAGATGAATTCTTGGTTCATGCAATGAATATACTCGACCGGCAAAAAGTCTGCTGTTCGCTCCAAGTACAATTGCAGAAGGTATTATATTTAATATATGATTGAACATGATGGTTGTATTCTTTGGATTTTTTCCTTGTAGATGAAGATGAAAGCCCTGAATTGCCGTTGCAACATTCGCCGCTCTAAAGTTGTACCCTTCTATTTCAACATCAGGAAGACTGTTCTGCCAATCAGCCAATTTATTATACCTGGGTTTGTTAGTTATTAGACCTTCTTTCATAATTTCGGGTGAAGGATTAGCGCCCAGAAAGACAGGAATTACCTCTTTCTCTTTGTACGCTTTTTTAATGAACCTATCTAGACTTTCTATAAATTGCTCAAATACTATATTGAGATAATCAAGGTTATTCATTCCTACGGGAGAGGTTTTATATTCAAATTGACATGCACCATATTCATAATCGATTTCATAGGCAGTTCCTGAAAGTTCTTTGATTAATGGTTCTGCGGTCACTGGGATTCCCTTTTCATCGAGTAAACAAGCCTCGACCTCTACCCCAACCCTGAAAGCTTCGTCTACTCTTTCAGCATCATGATGTACTCTATCCTTTAATTCTTGTACTTGCCTGTCAAGTGAAAAATTCGATTGAGAGCTAGATTTTGTATTCACGGAATTTAAGTTTGGGAACGTGGAATTATTAAAATTCATTTTGATTACCCTGTCGATGCTAGAACCGGTCTCGGGGGATATCATAACTAGATTGGCCAACTGCTATTAAACTCAAAATATAATTGGACCAACTATAATAATAATTAGCAGTAGTATCTTTTCAAAGACCATGACTTCATGGTAAACGAAATTCATGATCATGTAACCTTTACTACAATGAAAATTAAAGCTGCTTAATGCCCAAGTAGAGGTACAACTTTATCTAACATGAGTAGGCCGATTACTTTCACAAAATTGTCACACGGCGACTTCAAATTGAAAGAAGTAAGCAATTTATGTCCAGGTACTCACATTTGACTCCATTATGATAGAAAACATCACTGTGATAGCTATTGTTTTATCCCTACTCTTCCTGAATACTGATTTAGCTGTATCTTTCGCTCAATCAACAACAGTCTTACCGACCACCATTTCTTTTCCTTTGTCGAAAGGATATGTAAATGGAAAAATAGCATTCTTTATCGCAACTGATTCATCTGACAATCAAACAGCTAGTTCTATATCCGACAATCTAGGCCACATAGTAAATTTTGCACCTATCCTAGTATTAGTTCCAGAATTAGTTCGACAGCAAGGTTATGAATTCGTAAATGGAATCAGCGGAGAAGGCCCTTTTGGATTCCAATTACCAGTAGCCACTGCATTTCCAGGAGATGAAAGTTATAGTCCGATCGTTCAGCTGAACTTTGTTGAGTGGCATGACAATGCAATTCCGAGAGAACTGAAGTCGGCAAAAGAAATATTGTCCGCCCAAACTAATGGGGAGCTGACAGTTACAAAGACAACTATCTTAGTAAATAGTCCTGTAGTACAACGGTAAGTAGCCCTTCACTTTTTATCGAACCAAATACTTCCAAACTCATAGAGATATTATTATTAGTACATAGCTTCTCGATTGAACGTTGTTCCTCTCTTAAAATAATATCTGGTTATCCAAGTCAGTGCCTTTTAGGACATAACGGTATTTTCTTGAGTACATGTCGATGAGCAAGTTCAATAAATTCTGTTCAATTCATTTCTAATACGCCAATTGAAGGGTAGTAAAATACCTACCAAATGTCAATACTATCAATGACAGGCAAGCATGTCTCCTCCAGTCATGGATAGTTATGAAAGTTAACTAGCCATGTTCTATCTTGAATCCCAATCTTACCTCCGACTGGAATTCTAATATCTTCCCTTCCTCAATTCTGACTGTTACGCGTCCTAATTCTCCCCATTGCAAATTCTTTACTGTTTTGGCTGCTTCTTCCACTGCATTTCTTATCGAGTCATCTATGCCATTACGCGATGTTCCTACAATATCAATATACTTGTAGACCATGTAAAACATATTGACCTGTTTTCATATAAATATTCACTCTTCACAGGCTATCATTCCATTCATACGTTATAGCTGTAGGTGTTAATGATTAAATTGTGACTGGTGCCAATTCATATTATTTTCAGAAATCCTGTTTTGCACTAATACTTGATTATTTTCTATCAAGTTGAAACAATATCGGTATTGACGTTCAAAATAAAGGTCCTAATACCAAATCCCAAGCTCTCCTAATTAGTGCGCAAAAGAGTATTGTAATTCCTCAACAATAATGTTCTCATCCCAATAAAGATTCGTAGGATCTTCGTAAATTACTAATACTTGAATACGTAATACAAGAATAATGTGTCGTACTGCTATCCTTTATGGCAATGAACTTTCAAGATATTCGTTTGGTGAAAAGCACCCTTGGAACTCTGGCCGGCTGCAAGCATTCTATTCAAGAATTAGCGAAATGGACGTTATAAATTCTAGTAACGTAAAATTAATCCCTCCTTTTATTGCAGATGAAAGTATAATTTCTTCCTTTCAAACTAAAGAATATGTTGACTTTGTAAAAAAGTGTTCTAAAAATGGTCACGGATATCTGGATCAAGGGGATACACCTTCCTTCAAAGGTGTATTTGAAGCGTCATCTTATGTTGTGGGTTCGACGTTACTAGCACTTGGGATAGTGGTAAACAAAATTGATGGAATAGTTCATGCATTCAATCCAATTGGTGGCCTTCATCATGCACGAAGAAATTCAGCTGCGGGATTCTGCGTATTCAATGATATAGGTATAGCTATTCTTCAGGCTAGGAACAAATACAATATAAAGAAAATTCTATATATCGATATAGATGCGCATCATGGAGATGGTGTTTACTATGAATTTGATGACGATCCTGATGTCTACATCGCGGACATTCATGAGGATGGTTCGTCATTATACCCTGGAACTGGACTTGAATCAGAAAATGGATCGGGGAGGGGAAAAGGCACT
>JAKEIK010000036.1 GCA_022545895.1 Nitrososphaeraceae archaeon
AGGAAGGACAGTGAAATAGCATTTTGCTGTTCCCCTATGGTGGAAATAAAAGTAACACAGGAGCCCAATCACGATGGCAGATTAGTATGAGGCTCGTAATTATTCTACTGGGTAAATCCCGAGTCAAAAATGGGGATGAAAGTTACTAGTTTGGAGATGAAATTCTAAGATTATGGATTAAATAGAAATAGACCATTGACTCAATTTCCGTATGATATTTACCGGAGTTAGCCTACTGAATTCCTAAGACTATTATTTTTTGCTTGACCTGTAGTATTTTTTGTCAGGTTTAAATGTCTTGCAAGTACAATTACCAATAAGGCATTTCATCTTATCTCTTGTAGCTGCTCTATCGTGATCAACTTTCTGGTGCTTGCATCTCACACACTTATCCAACAAGTCTGATTCATTATCCAATTGGCCATACCACGATATGTTGGGAATTAATTAACCAATATAATACTATCCCTCATCCATGATATTTATCAAGTCTATGATTCAGAATTTCTTGACCTAATGCATTGTGTCAATAGATAATTGTGAAACCAAGATGTTTAGCTCTTTTCTCGGGGATTTTTGCTTAATTCATTTTTGTGTGAATAGCTGGTTCCAATTTTCTTAACTTATCATTATCCAACTTCATTGCTGATCCAATGAAATATCGTTTTCACATCGTCTATTTCATCGGATGCAGCTAAAGAGACTTTAATTCCAAAGGAATAATAAATTAGTCTAGGCAAGCACCCGTTGGTGCCTACCTAGACTATTGTTCCCCATCGGTTTGGTCGATGTAATATATCCTTTGTACAGTGATAATTTAAATGTCACGTTCGCAGAAACTTCATAAAATCAATATTCCCATCAAATCTTGATCCTTTCTTATCGACATGCAGGTTTACAGAAAACTATCATAGAGTGATAGAGTGCATTGGTCAAGAAGAGATTGACCAAATCGTCAATATCCAGGATTGCTGTTATCGCTTCTCAGAAGAATTCTCATAATCATCTAATGTATATGATCTGATAGATTTCGGATTCGGAACCAGACAAATGCCAACCGATATGCTAGATTATTTAACCTGTGAATTTCAACTTATTCTTAGGTTTACTAAAAATAGGTTATTCACCGACTAGTTAATCCGATTACCTGCCGCTTATTATCTCGTATTTTTACATTCCAATACATTTCATAACTTAGCACCCGAATTTAGTATCCGTTGCCAAGGATAAAGTAAATGTGAACTAACCATAATTTTTATACAACCAATTTGATATTATTTATCAAGATACTCGGTGTATCTGGGTGGCAAAAAGAATACCTTTTCTGCCTTTATCTTGAATATTATTCTCTTCCGTAAAGGAGAATGAGATGGATATTTCGGTATGTTAAGATATTTCTTGGCAAGATTATCTATATGAATGTCCGCACCTTCATTAGTCAATTCAATGACCGTTCCTTGAATTGTTACCATGCTGTACGGATTATTCCTGTCAACCATGGAAATAGATACTCGTGGATCATTTAAGACATTCTTATGTTTTATACGCCCCTCGGCTGTATTTATCAAGATAAGGTCATTTTCAAGATCAATCCATGTTGGGGCAACATGAGGTGCACCATCCTTCATCCTTGTTGCTAAAAAAGCAAAATTTTTGTCCTTGATAAGCTGAACAATGTGCTCATCCAACAATTCTACGCCGCCTCCTTTGTCGAAATCGGTTTGATACTCATATTAGAAGCCTTCCTGTATACACTGTTATGAACTTTTGGCATGTTATTTACAACTGAATCTATACAAAGTCCTCGGTTGTCAAATAACGCCTGTTAGTTTTGTAAAACTAAAAAGACTCTGACTAGGGACAGGAGTCGGATGGTAATTACTACGAGTTTAGAGAATTTTCAGACTAACCAAGAAAACATCAATGGATTTAAGTGTTGTACCATTCTTGGGAACGTTGATATTGTCATGAAACTCTTTTATTGACGTTCTGTAGATCAAATAAGACTAGAATACTTATTATTCTAATACTAATCACACTCTTTCAAGTCTTGTCAGGGAAGTTAAACCAATGTTCGAAGAAATGCCGGAAAAAAAAGTTACAACACAGCGCTACTCGATTTGCCTAAATAAAATAAAAGCACACGATTCCAGTATGTCACTTCAGAGATTAGAAGTTCCTTTCCAACCATCTCCTTGAGGCCACTATATCTTGTTGTACAAGGTTATGTCCAGAGTCTTGCCACTCGAGAGTTGCTTCTGAACGAGCTTTGGTAAATAATCTTAACAGATTTTCTGCCTCCCCTCTACTAATAATTGGATCATGCAGACCTTCCGATAGTAGTATGTGTTTCTTCGATAGGTCAGGTAGCACCTTTGAAATGAAAGGTACCATAGCTCGAAACAAGATTGCACCTGTAAGGACCTCTGGCCGTCTTAATAAAAGGCTAGCACCAATATTTGCGCCGTTTGAAAATCCCACTGCAATAATTCTTTCCAGATCAAACTCATATATTGAAGAAGAATTTAATATGAAGTCTGCCAGTTCATTGGTTCTCAGGTTAAGATCCTCCAAGTCGAAAACTCCTTCTTTTATTCTTCTAAAAAATCTGGGCATCCCATTTTCGAGAACTTTGCCCCGCACACTCAAGATTGATGCGTTAGATGCCAATTCTTTTCCCAAAGGGATAAGGTCCTCCTCATTACCACCTGTGCCGTGCAGAAGCAATATGGTCAGGTCAGTTTGTTTGGCTTTACTACTCGCAGGAATGAATCGGTGAATAAAACCAAGCTCAGTATTTTTCATATTTTTTCAAACTCCTGATTTGGTACTTGCTTGGAATGATGCTAGCGCGGATTTAATCTTTTCTAGATTCTTTCAGCGTCAGCCCCATATAACATTCGGTGAGTGCAAAGTACAGATATTTTTTTAATCTTTTAAGCCCTGAAGATTCATTGAAATTGAAAGAAAAATCTCCTGGTTCTCTGAAATAAATAGAATGAAAATATGTTCGATCAATTTGTGCTTATTTTTCAGGGTATCAACGGTGATAGATATTTTTACAACAAATTTTTTTGCTACTGACCGCTTGTTCGACAAAATGTAACGGCGTGCAACTGGGACATATCTTGATTCAACGATTATGTCCCTCCGTTTTAGCGTTATTGAGGAACAATGGAAAATAATGTGGTTGTGCCAGGGTGCTTGAAAATAGGTCATATTATATATCCCTACGTTGCAAAGTGTAGTGATTTTTTTGACACAAAATAGTTTTCCAATGCGGGACTGGCATGTAAAGAATATGGAGAATATTGTTGTAAAATATGTAACAGGATTATCTGAAAATGCTACTAGATATGAAGTAAGAATACACAAGAGATACGGTGGTATTGAAAAGGTTTGCAGAAGGATCAAATATGATATGCGACATGGAGTAAAAAACGATGAAGTCTTGTCATTTTTAGAGAGAATACGCACAGATTCGTCATTCTCGCACCTTCGTGAACTGGACGGCTATCTTGATAGATTGAATGAGATTGAAGCACATTTCGTTAATAACATAACATAAACAAAATGGTTCACCGTTTAAGGACATTTTTGTTATAAAGAAGTCTATATCAAACTGTTCAATTTGAGGAGATAATTCTAGTGACATGTAAAGGAAGATGTATTCGCCTAAGAGCTCAAAAACCAACCGGAGTTGGACGGTATATGGTAGGGCAGAAGCGATGTCAAGTATGCGACGTATTTATTATGTGGGATGGATTCTGGTGTCCTTGTTGTGGCTATCGATTGAGGACAAGACCAAGAAACAAGAAGTACAAGTCAAAATTAAACGCCAGCATTTTAGAGAAACAGTGAAAAAAAAGATTCCAATTAAGATATTAGCTTTGTAGGAGCATTTGGTCAAAAATTGACGGATCGAGCATGTGGGGTTCAAAATCATAATCATGCGTGAATTGATAAGGTTAAGGGCCAATTTCAATCTCATGAACCATGATACTTTATGATCACGGATTGGGATGCAATGAGAGTAAATAATTTTGATGGCAACTACAGATTCCTTGTTTTATTTTTAGTAAACTCATCAATGGTGATTACGTTCTCTTGGTCATTATAGGTCGGCTGTTCTACGTATCATATCAATTCCATATGGTTTTCCATCACGGCGAAATTAAATTCTCTAAATCCACGTCCTTTGGAGCACCGATATCTCAAATACCACAGCTGCAGAAGACATGAACCATGGAATTAAAATAGAAAACACTTTGCAGAATGAATTTGTAGAAAAGAATCCCGATCATAGTAATTATGTTGTGGCAATCCTAACTACAGAACACTCCTTGTTATAGATTTTCTTGACAACAAACTCAAGATATAATTTGGAGGCCCAGAGGTAACAATTCTTATTATTCTTTGTGGAGAGTATCGGAAAAATGAGGATACACCAACCAGATTATAAATAAAAATACAGTAAACATCAAATTGTGCTTTTCATTATTACTTTAGCGAAGTACAAAAGAAATCTTGTGTAGACTTCTTCCGAATCAATAGTATTGGTATTTAGAATTGTTAATTGGGATTGGATGTCAGTATTGATATAAAAGTCATTATGGATCTTGAATCTGGATTTGAGATCGCATATTTTCAGTTATGCCATAAAAGCAGAATGTAAAATGCAACTTTTGTGATTTTGAGTTTACCGCCGCACAGATCATCCTGTGCTCAGGGCAGAAGTTATTATCGTAAAACTTGTGCTGAGAGTATATGGGGTTGTTGATTAATGAATAGAAAGATGTCCCAAGCTAAAGATAAGTTGGCATTTTGCCAATTGTCCCGTATTCATCAAAGTGGGTTTCAAAATAAACTTATAAAAATTGAACCATTTGCGAAAAATGAGCCTCTGACATTCGCAGGAGAGCTAGCTAATTAATTTCATTAATACGAATGATCTATCTTATACTTGTTCTTTCGCCCTTGCATGTGACACAAAATAGACAAGAAATAATATGTCTTCCAAAAAAATACCTGTCATATGCATTTTGCCCAAAAAAGGTTATTTGTTTTAGTATTACTCTAATATACGCGAAATTATCCATATATAGATATTCTAAGATATCGTGAATGGCAAGCGATGGAAAAACTCCCAGAATTAGAAAATATACTAGTGGCCATTGCAGACAGAAAATCACTAGAGATATTTTGTTCTATAGCTGAAGGTATAGGAGAGAGCGACAAGCTGAAATGCGAAAGAGGACTATCTAGAAAGCAATATTATTCTAGGACTGGACGCATGTTGAGAGCAGGACTTATTAAGCGAAGAAGAGGTTGTTTTTTACTGAGCACGTTAGGAGTCATAGTTTATCAAGCACAGCTTGAAATAGATAGTGGAGTAAAAAACTACTGGAAGCTTAAGGCGATTGATTCCATTGAGGCATCACATAATATGAGCCAACAAGAACGTTCAAAGATCGTTAAGACCATTATAAATGATGAAAAGATAGGAAATATTCTGGAAAAGCGAATTGAAGCCAATAAGTTACAGTAGTTAAATTATCAAGTCCCTCCCTCATTCGTCAATAGGCCAACTATCAATGTACTACACATGAATCAGTGGATTGGGTAATATTCCTGATGGGCATCACACAAACATGCACTTCAATATTACGCTAAGTCAGCAGATGACAATTCAGATTTACTGCCAAAATAGCAACCTAACAATGTATCATGAATGTTTCTCTTGATAGAAACGTCCAATAGTCTTTGTCGCCAATAAGGCATTTAACATTGTAGTTAAATTTCCTTGTCTTCCCGAAGGTCTTTCATCATTCGAATCAGAAGGTCAAAATCTTTTTGATTAAGTACTTCTATTTTGTTTATTTTTTCTTTTATGAGCCTTTTTGTGTCATCCCTGACTGTAGGGACGTCTTTTTTCAATTTTTCTGATATTAGTTTTGCACCTACTGTGGAAATGAACGTACCCAGAATTCCGATTCCTGCAAACATAATAATTGTTGCGATTATTCTGCCCTCTGTAGTAACAGGATACACGTCGCCATAACCTACGGTTGATATGGTGCTTACTGACCACCAAAACGCATCATCCAAGTTTTTTATATTGGCACCTGGGGCGCCCGGTTCAACAAGGTAGATACCAATAGCACCAAAAACTATAGCAAATATTGAGAATCCTGCGAGAAGGATAAATTCACTTCCACCAATAAGTGAGAGTAGATTGTAAAGCCGGATCACCCTGAACAGGGTAATAATTCTGAGATTGTGTATTATAACACCAACAAACAAAGAAGTATCCCCTACAGTGTAAAGAATTAATGGCAACATTGCAGGGAACTCGTACCAGTGTCTTAGAATGAAGCTCCCTCTATTGGACGAAGCTTTTACTCTAAGACTGAAGTCCCATGCGAGGAGAATGACTACTACTAAATCAAATAAGTAAATTGCTAATTTTTGGATTGTAGAGAGCGTAAGTATGTAGTCGATTAATACTATGACTAAAGAAATAACCGTTAAGGAAGCTACGATTATATCAATCCATTTATTCACCCCCATTTATAGGGACATATTCTAAAAGGAAGAAACGTCTACCAAACTTGATTGATAGGAGAATTTGTTCAATGCTGGCTATTTCATGTTAACATGTACGTCGTGACACATGCCTAAAATCGTATTGTATCCTATCTCTTAGGTTCGGTGTGTTGAGTTTATTAACGGCACTCAACAATTTCGATGCGCTAATTACTTAATACCGGACCTTGATACTAGAACGAGGCAGTACAGTATACATTAATGGTAAAAGTAATGGGTTATCCTCGATGAATAATTTCACAATCATCACTAACTTGATCTCCATCGACACTGGAGTTAATCCACACTTCATCTTGCCCATCTCCGCAGACGACCAAATCTTTACTTCCATCAGTCGTTGTTGAATTTAAAAGCGCATGATAAATCTTGTCATCTCCATCCTGTCCATTCATTATATCAGTTCCCATTTCACCAACTATCAAATCATCAGTGGGACCCCCCATAATGGTGTCCCCACCGTCGCCGCCAAAAATCGTGTCATTACCTTCTCCACCAATTATCTCGTCCGCTCCGGAGCCGCCAGAGATTTCGTCATTTCCGGTACTCCCGATTATATCATCGCTCCCATTTCCACCAGCAATAGTGTCATCGCCTTCGCCACCTATCATACGATCGGCCAGATCGTTCCCACTCATATTATCGTCTCCTCCAATTCCAACCATGTCGTCAATTCCTCCAAGGCCAATCATGCTATTCGATGTGTTATCCCCAACCATTATATCAGCTATTTTTGTCCCGACGCACAGTTTTTCACCGCCACAATCTAAGGTGTCAGTGAAAGCAATGCTTATACTAGTAGGCAATAATGCTAAGACCACGAAAATAATGGGAAAAACAAAAGCCGTATACGCCGATTTATAAGTCATTGCTATCGAGATCATCTAACGCTAGTAATATTCTTTCTTTTAATTTCATGTGGTGCTATCTAGATGAGTTCTTGGAAGATCCGTTGAGATTGGAATTTCAAAATGCTGACGAAATTGTACTCTAGTAACCCATTAACAATCATGATTATTTTCCGTTTGACAACTGACCAGCCGCTAGCAAATTAACGAGAGGCTACCAATATGTCCGCAGAGAAGTACTCGATCGTCATGGAATAACTCTACATTACACAAATAATTATGAACTCGATCGAAAACGGTCAAAATGACCAGGTTAAATAGCCGTATGGGAAGAGCGGTCATAAACTTTGTCTACGTACGGGCCCAACCACTGTCAAATCCTGGTTTTACAAGATTGATTTAATCTTAGTCATCAGCACCATTTTCTGAATCCCAAATATTTCCTGTTACAGGTTCAAAATTAAATCCGAAATTATTGCGTATCCCATATGCGTAGTATAACCTGAGAGGAATAGAGTCACCGAGAACACCTTCTCCTGGTGCTAGACCACCTTGTGTGACCCTCAATATACCACTGCTACCATCGACAGGATCACCTCGTCCATAAAGACAAACATCACTGAGACATGAAGGTCCTCGGTTCGGTTGTTACTGAATTCATATTGAGGTTAATGGCCTGGCTACCCACAAAAGACCAGGGATATTGGACCAGTCAGATGTGCATAGTTACAGGACCTAACATTGATATCACAACCAAGTTAATAAGACATCTGAAGAACATTTTTGAACGAAGGTTAGGTATATACTTTGATAACAAGGAGCAAGTACTAGAGCTAAACGTCTTTACTATTGAAGTCTTTCCTTCTAATCCACTTCAATCCATGCCAGACAGCGTTACCATATTGAAAGATTGAATCTTTACGTTCTTTGGATTGAACAGCTAATTTGTTCCTAAATGATCTCATAAACTCAGTTCTCCATAGTGCTATGTTAACATCCATTCATAAGTGATTTATCTCTCAAATGCATAGGGGCCCCCCCTTAACTAAATGATGACCTGATGAAGGATCATTTTCCTTTGTTTTACACTCCACTTATGCTGATACATTACTCTGCCCGGATCATTCTCCTACTTCACAAGCAACTCATAGTTAAATATATGATTAGGTATAATTCTCGTGTATCTCGCTGTTGGAAAAGACCCACTCAAAAACCAACGATCCTGCAATGCTGGAAAGATTGTTATTTGGTATTTCAAAGAGATGGATTGCTGGGTACGCTGCGAAGGATGCCATTTCCGCTGCGCGAAAGTCAAACGAGTTGGGAATGTCTGTTATTCTTAATTATTTGGGGGAAGAAAATCTTGAGAACCTCCTGATCAGAAAATCAGTGTCAGAATATCTAACGATAATGGATCTACTCGATGCTAATAATATCTTAGGATGCATTTCTATCAAACCAAGTCAAGTCGGATTAGCGATAAATTACGATTTATGCTTAAGAAATATTTATGAGATCTCAGAACACGCCACCAAAGCAGGCAGATTCGTGTGGATTGATATGGAATCTCTTAGATATGTAGAAGACACCATTTCGATTTATTTGGATATTTTTAAAAAAAATAGACGGACAGGATTGGTTATCCAGTCATACCTGAGGAGGTCTTACAGTGATTTGATGCACCTTATGGAACATGGCGCTAACATAAGACTTGTGAAAGGCGCTTACAGTCAGGATCGAATCAACGCATTCCAGGCAACACGAGAAATTGACAACAATTTTTCAATGTTGATGAGATTCATGGTTGACCACTTTGCCTCCGACGAAATTCTAGCCATAGCAACTCATGACTCAAAATTGGTTAAAGAAGCAATATCACTATTGAAGGGCCGGGAAATAATAAAGAGCATCCAGTTTCAGTTTTTGAAAGGAATAAGAGATGAACTAAAACGCGAACTTGTTCATAATGGATTTAGTGTCTGGGAGTACACTCCATATGGAGAAAGATGGCTCCTCTATTCAGCTAGGAGAATTCGTGAAAGAAAGAGGAACATAATTTTGTTGGCAAAGTCGTTGATTCAGTCCTAATTTGAACCTTATACAACATGAATCTATTTTTCAATAATATTCATGTCAATTCTAGTATTGTTCAATCAATTAATCTCCGAAAGTATATGCAATGATAGCAATGTGAACACATAATCCTTCCAAACCAATTTGATCCGCGGCAGATGCTTACATGAATAATTAGTACCTTATATGAGTAAAGATATGGATATAACAAATATTTTGTCTCATTATAATGTGTACTGGGTATCAAATTAAGGAACATTCTGTTGCTGCGGCTTCTTATATGCAGCAAGCAGAAGTATTGTAAGAGCAAATATGACGACCCCATTTGATAGGTGAGTGGCTACAAGTAGTGCTTGCAGGTTGGTAAACACCACAAACATTCCAATGAAAATTTCTGTCACAATACATGATAATGCTATGACTGCTATTTTCTTGAACTTAGATTTATTCAAAATTGAAATGGTAGTTGTTAACGACACCGTAATTGCAGCCATGATTGCAAGCAATCTATGAACATTCTCTGAAAAGAATTTTGGAGCTGGGAACATAAATCCGTTGGGACAAAGTGGCCAGGATGTACATGATATTGCTTGTCTCGAGGCAGTGATTGACCTTCCTGAGATCATGGTACTAAAAATTAAAACTAATGAAATTAGTGTCAGTACAAAGATCTTGTTCAAATGTCTACGTAATCTTAAAAAATTGAAGGATTTGAATCTACCCAAAACAAATGATCCGCCATTAGTTGAGTATCTGCGCTGGAGTAACATACTGATTAAGATATCGCTAGTGATATACCTGTTTGTAACCTAGTTATGTCTGTTGTCGAAAGCACTCATGAACAATCTTTGGTTACTGAAGCAAGTGTAGTTTTCTTTTCCAATGAATATGCTGAAATCAGTACTCTCTTCCTGGGTATGATTGGTTACGGGGAAATGGATCTGTCGCTTGATTGCAATGA
>JAKEIK010000340.1 GCA_022545895.1 Nitrososphaeraceae archaeon
AATTTATGAATTTGGAAGTGAGTTCTAATAGTATTTTACAAAATCCTGTAGTGCAAGATCGTTCATAAGTTGGTTCATAAAGCCTCTCGTAATTTTGCCTTATATCCTATCAGATGTTCTTCTCCTCAGCCTTGCTCTTTCGCAAGATATCCATGGTTAACAGTGAATAGTGATTCCTCTTTGGCAGGTTATGTAATTCTTCTTGAGGATGCAAGGAATTCACTGAAGTTGAATAATGCAGATACACTAAATCCATACATCGATTTGAAAAAAGGATTGCCAATTTACACAATAGGCTGTAGATGTGATAAATATGCGTCTGGAAGCAAATTTTTAGGTAAATGTATGGTTAGAATATGTATTGACTATCATGTCCTCAATATTATCGATTCTTTGGATAACCAACAAATTCCTTAAATATAACTTAGGGACGTAATTTGCTATTACTAACCCTACTGGTAGCTCCATTAAGGATAGTTTGTCTGAGGTAGATAAGACTATTTTGAAAGACCTTCTATCCCCCATTGGACGAAAATCCTCACTTTCTCTCGCAAATGGATTAGGGATCCCTCTGACCACAGTTCAGCGTAGACGTAAACGGCTAGAAAAAGAATTTTTGGAGTCAAATTATTCTTTGAATCTGGATAAATTTGGCTGGCGGCGTGTTGATTTCTTTATCTCAACAAAGAACGGGAAGACTGATGATGTAGCCATTAATCTTTTTGGGTTAAATGAAGTAACGTTTGTGGGAAAAAGTATCGGGGCCCATACGATTGATTTGAGAGCTGAAACAATTGTTAAGGATAACGAACAACTTCTTGACCTCCTAGAAAAGATAAAAGGTATGAGTGGGGTTACTGATGCCATCTGGAGTGAAATTGTCAAAGTAATGGGAAAGAAGAGATCCATCCCAAGTAACATCATAGATCAACTTTAGATCATTGCGTCAGTCCGGCTTTTGATTACTACTAAACAGTACTACGCGGTTAAACAAGATATGACCCTTTGTTGTTTCTTCAAATTCCGGTTGAAGTATGCACGAGTCCCTCCCGATAATGAATTATAGTGTAGAGCGCCTTTGCCACCTAGATGATATTAAGAAACGACGGACTCAATCTAGATTAGCTCAAATGCAGCTTTTGCGACAACTTCCGACAGTGCTGGATGAACATGTATGGAGTTCACAATTTTGCCAATTGTGCCATTCCCATTTCGCATAATGGGGATCACTTCATGAATAAGAATTGATGCTTCGGTACCCAACATATGACAACCGAGTATTTCCTTACTCTTTGCGTTGATCATGAACTTCACGAATCCTGCTTCATCTAATATAGCTTTACCCATCGCGGTATGGATATATTCATGGTATGATTTTTTATATTCTACATTCATACGACTCAGTTCCTGTTCAGTATAACCCACTCCAGCAACTTGGGGAGAACAGAAAATTGCATGGGGCATTGCGGTATAGTCAACAGCTATCTTTTCATCTTGATTTAGGATATTATGATAAGCGTATTGAGCTTCCAGGTTAGCACTATGTTTAAAAGGATAACGGCCAATAACATCACCCAGTGCAAATATTCCTCTAACATTTGTTTCGAGATAATCATCTGTAGTGATATACCCTTCATCATTTGTTAGTACGCCGGTTTTTTCTAGATCAAGAGTATCTGAGTTTGGCGTTCTACCTGCAGCAATAAGCAACTGATCTGAAACTATTTCTACAACATCACCAGATAAGTTTCTTGTCTTGATATTATACGTACTACCTTTTCTCGAAACAGATTGCGCTGTACAATCCAAATGCAAGTTATACTTTTTGAAATATAATTCCGTTATTTTTTTGGAAACATCTTGGTCCTCTGATGGTATTAATCTGTCTTTATTTTGGACTATATGAATTTCTGTCCCCAGTGTACCAAAAAAATGCGCTAATTCGCATGCTATATATCCACCACCTATTATTGTGAGTACATTTGGCAGTTTCGTAAGCCGAAGGGCTTCATCACTAGTGAGATAGCTGGTATTATTTAGGCCTTCGATATCTGGAATCTTGGGTCTTGAACCAGCAGCAATTAATATTTTTTCTGCTGTCAATTCCTCATTGTTACCTTCACAAGATAGCGTCTTTACGCCAATGAATTTGCATTCTTTGGAAATGAGTTTGGGATTATCCAAACCTTCGAGGGCGTTTTTTATCTTTTCTGAGTCATTGTCAATTATTGTATTTACTCTTTCAACAATCCTTCGAAAATCGACGGAAAATCCATTTGTGTTAATGCCAAAAAGATGAGCCCTCTTGATCGTTTCAGCAACATCAGCACTATGTAAAAGCAATTTTGATGGTATACAACCCGTGTTGAGACAAGTACCACCCATTTTACTCCTCTCCACTATTGCAACTTTAGGGCCATGTTGAGCTATTGCCTTCGCTACGTCTAGACCAGATCCGCTTCCAATTACTATAAGATCAAACTTTTGCATGTATCTTGTATGAGTGATAATAATATAAATTTGTGATATTAAGTTCTTTTTTAACAGAACTTATATCTTATTAGGACAAGCTTACAAGAAGTCCAATTATTCAATACTGTGAATTAAGAGGCTTCCACAACTTCGAATTCTAAGCAAATACAGGATTCATAATAGAATTTTTGGAACAGAGGACAGAACAAACATAAACTGTGGTCGCTTTTGATAACAGTTATGATAGATGCAAAGTACATCACAGAAAACGGACAACCATGTACCGCTAGTTATCGAGTGATTTTTCGACTTCCACCCTGCATCTAGTCACTACGGCGGTTATAACTCCTAATGCTGCAAGCCAAGGTGCCAAAGTTATCATGGCAACAGCTCCAGCTGCTCCCCACGTGACAGGAATGGAAAGAAGCAATTTCCCCTTTTCATCCTTGACAAGGATCCTCTTGACGTTGGCATCACGTACTATTTCCTTGACCTTTCCAACCAACCCCCCAGCTGACACATGATATATGTCTTTTTTAAGTCCCATCTGTGTTCCACAGTTTGGACAGAATCTGCCGTCACTTGGAAGTTCGGCTCTACATTCTCGACACTTTGCCATGTTATGACCTAAACTACATCATGATACCAAGATCTCTTTAAACTTTTAGAAAATTGGGGAACGCGTCAAGTAG
>JAKEIK010000341.1 GCA_022545895.1 Nitrososphaeraceae archaeon
ACGCACACCAGTGCATAATTTCTGGCTTTCGTTGTCCGTAAAGCCATGTGAACAGTATTCTAGAAGTGACATTCGATGTTCTTGAAGGTCTTTAAACGCTTGATTTTGAGTTAATTGGTCTGTGATTTTTATCGTATTGTTGTAGGTATCAAAACCAACGTATGTCCCAACTCCTGCCACAGCCACAATTCCTACAATAAATCCTAGTGTTGTTTTCTTTAGTTTCATAAATCTAGCCTAGCGATGTGGACCTACTGGCATCCTTATAGAGTTTAAGGAAGAACAACATACGAAAATACACAAGTTATAGAGATAACAAGGCTTGATGCTCTTAATGTAGATCAAGTCACGGGATACCCAAGATTTCCTTCAAAGTATCCTTATTATCAAAATCTAGTGCAGCTTTTGTCCGTTCATGTTGTGCTTGTACTTCTTGACAGGTTTTTCCACCGAAGGAGTCGGGAATTATACCTTCGTTTACTAGTTCCTGACTGACATTCACTCCCTGAGCAACTCTATCTGCGTGTAGAATGCAATATTGGATCACGATATTTTCAGGACTGTTTGGATCATCGGGATCGTATATTCTAAATTCTTGCGTATCATTTGGGTAAGTTGCATATGAAATATAGTTTGCACCTGACAAGAAACCTCCGATTATCATCGACAAAATTGCCATAACTACTCCTAGCCGATACAATTATTCACTCCTGGAAGATCCAAAATTAACCGAGACATTCAAGTCATGTTTTAGGTTTGACATATTATTACTTATTCCATCCACCGCTATTTCTGGAAAGTTGCCCTCTTTAGTTAATTCTTTGCATTGAGCAAGATAGGCATACTTTTTGAATCAATAGGCGAAATACATGCATCTAGCTCGTCGCCGACATTTTCCTGCTTTTTGGGTAGTTCAAAACAATTTATTAGAAGTCTCAGTGTCCAACGCATTTTTTTCATCACCTTCTGCAAAGTCCAAATGGGATTCTTCTCTTACCTGATCCAAAACTTTCACCTCAATTATAGGAGCAACTACTATATTTTCTTACCACACTGAAGGAAATACCAGCACAAGGACAATACTTATCTGTCGGTGCAGTCTTGTGCAAGAGCGACAGAGTAAAGAAAACCATCAAGAAATAGAGTTAAAATGAAAAATATTTTGCCATCAAAGACGTGCCCGATCTTCAATCATGTTGATATTATATGAAGCGTCTGACATTTGAAAACCACATCTTTTTTAAGGGTTCCCACGTACATAAGGGGGTAGAGAAATGGTAAACCGAGGCAAACCGGAGCTAAAGCCAATTGAACGGGACGAGAAAAATAAAGACAAGACCTATTTTTGTGTAGCATGTGGAAACCCCGCAACACAAACTGCTTTCTTTAAAGTGGAAGGTGCAACCATCGTTGAAAGGTATTGCGATAAATGTGCCAAGACTGTAGGATAAAACTGTTGTTGGTTCTGAACAAAGATAACGGCAGAGTCGGGAGACTGAATTTATAGATAGTTTTGTAAAAGCGTTTAGGATGTTATCAATATGAAAAAGTATCATTATCCTTCCATAGCTGTTGATATTATTCTTGAAAAAGATGATCGTATCCTTGTTGTTCTCAGGAAGAAAGATCCGTTCAAAGGCTCTTTTGCAATTCCTGGAGGATTTATGAATGAAGGAGAAAGGGTAGAAGACGCGGCAACAAGAGAAATGCTGGAAGAAACAAATCTCAATATTGAACCAATATCTATATTGGGGGTATATTCTGCACCAAACAGGGATCCCAGAGGGCATGTTGTTAGCATTGTTTTCATAGCTAAAATAATAAGTGGCACCCCTAAAGCTGGAGATGATGCCGATTCATTTGAATGGTTAACTATAGAAGACTTGATTAAGAACAAACGTGTGGCTTTTGATCACATTAAAATAATGGAAGATTATCATGAATGGAAAACATCTAAAGGCACATTCTGGTCCTCAAAAGAGTGTGAATAACAGGGACATCTTCATATCTTTTCCGTTTAGCATTTTCTGAAACCACAAATATTTTTGTCGCTTATCGTTGTGCCAAATTCTTGTTGTATAGCAAACATCATTAGGCCTTTTGTGGGACCGAAATACGTTCTAGAGGGAGACTCCAGCAGATCACTTCCTGAGGAACTAGGCAAATTCGCCGAAAGCTTCTAAAAAAAACAAATTTTTGAAATAAAGTTAACATATCAATTGAAAGAAATTAGGCTATAAAGGAGGCAATTGCATTGCATCCCAAAAATATCTTGATATTGGATGCGCAAGTCAAATCTAGTCCTTATTTTTAGTAGACCTTAAATGGAAGTACAATATACTACTCATTGAAAAAAAATTGGAGAAAAATTCCTTCTTATATATTATAGCGTTTGTGGCTCTATGTCTAGGTTTAGGGCAAGCAGTATTCAACTTGAATCAGGCATGGGCTCTTGATATAGTCGGAACTCAAGGAAATGATGTAATTCCAGGAACCCATAACAAAGATAGTATTTGGGGTCTTGGAGGCGATGACCGCATATGGGGTAAAGCAAGTGGTGACCACTTATACGGTAATGACGACGATGACCGGGTAAAGGGAAATTCCGGTAATGATGACATCCGTGGAGGAGACGGTGATGATGTGTTGGAAGGAAACGAAGGATCTGATTCGATCGATGGCGGAAAAGGTACTGATGTAATTCAAGGAAATAGTGGAAGTGATGATTTAACAGGAGGGAAAGGAAATGATATCATTGAAGGGAACAGAGGAAGTGACACTATCTACGGAGAAGAAGGAAGAGATTGGATAGCGGGCAACGGGGGATCTGATTGGATATTCGGCGGACCTGGAGACGACAAGCTAAAAGGTAGGTCAGGTTCAGATAAGCTGGCAGGAGGTAGTGGCGATGATTTCATTTGGGGAGGAAAAGGTAATGACGATCTTAATGGTGGAAAAGGTGCGGACTTGATGTGGGGAGGCTCGGGGGCGAACCACTTCGATTGCGGCAGTGGGGATGATACTATAATGGACTTCGAACCATCTAAAGGTGATACAAAGGAATCCAACTGTGAAGACTTTTAATTGGGGGGAAGTTGCCACAGGTACACTCTTGTTTCACTGTTTTCAGTTGAAAATTTTTTTAGCCTTCGCCTGACTGAACCGCTATTTCTAGAAAGCTCTGCCCGTCAATTTCGAGACATTTTTTATAGGGACTCATTCTTTCTCAGTATACTTTAAATTCTACGTATCCTTTTACTTTCGTGAGAAGTATGAAAACTAGATCGTTAAATCCATTTGTAATTATTACTCTATTGGCCATAACCATTCTCACTGTAAATGGTTATCAGACGAAAGTTGCGTTTTCACAGGATGAAGAGACTCCAGATTTTGGTGGAACCAAGGCTCCCTTCACAC
>JAKEIK010000342.1 GCA_022545895.1 Nitrososphaeraceae archaeon
GATGAACTTGAGAATTTTAGAGACTATATACTGAAAAATAGAGATAGTTTAAAAGCGCGTGACGCGAGAAAACTTTTGAAATATCTCAAGACTATATCTGAATAATCTTGTTACCTTGTCCTATAGAGAAAAAATTTTTGGCTATTCTGCTGAGAGATCCCAGAAATTTGCATCTTTAAATTCTTCAATTGGCTTTCCCAATTTTTTCCATTCCTTAAATGATTTTGAATATAATCGAATTTTCTTCACGCCGCCCATTCTCAATGCGTAGTATGCGAGTCCTGACAGAGTTCCTACACTCCCACAATAGGTGATGACTTCGTCATCTGCAGATATTCCCCTGTTTTCCATGAACCTCTTAATTTCCTGAGGTTCCCTTAATATTGAATCAGCTGTTCCTAACATTGTATATGGTAGATTAGTAGCTCCAGGAATATGCTCGCTCAAAAAATTCAGACGTTCTCTCGAATCTACTAAAATTTTATTTTGCTCACTTTTTGCTTTCTCTACCTCATCATAGGTGGCATATATTTCCTTATTTTCTTTGAGGGAATGTTTGGCAGGTGCAAAGACATTACCTTTTTTTTCTGTTTCAAACCCATAACTTTTCCACTTGGTAAAGGTTAATTCAAGCAACGATGTATTCGAATGTCCCACGTACTGGAATGTCCAAGCAACTCTCGCAGCAAGTGCACCAAAGGTATCATCGTATACAACTACCGGCGTCTTGTCAGATATTCCAGATTGCTCTAGCAATTGGACTATTCTCTCTGAGGAATCATTTTCAAGTACTGTAGCAAGTGGAATTGATATCGCAGTTTTTATATGTTCTTTCTTGTATTCATCCTCTTTCCTGACATCTACCACCCTTACTGAGTTTCTCCTAATCAAAGTTCTAAGAATATCCGCACTTGTAATGATATCTTGCGAATTGCTGAGTGTATGGTTTCTTGATAAAATGTTTTTAGTTTTTTTTTGCTTGATACTATATTTCAAGCCGCACATTCTCCTCGTGCTGTCTTTGCACTGAATTTAATATCGTTACCATAATCCATATATGATTCTGGATCGTCATTGGGACTCGGTAATGAGATGGTTTGCGCCAAAGCTGTTTTTATATCATCTAAGGTCTTTATTTGTCCTTTGCCATTAACTAATCCATTAATCAATTTACCTATCCACATTGCAAGTGATTCGTTTGCACTTCGTTCTTGCTTGTATATCTCAATTATTTTTATCAAAGTAGCTATCACTCTCTTTGCAGGCACGCGCATTACAGATCTACCAAGCATCCCCTCTTCTCCATCCCTTCCTCCAAACAACATCGTATATGTCGGAGTCATATTTCCATCAATTCTTGAAGCCCCACCATAAAATCCAATTGTTGCAATCTCATGTTGACCACAAGAATTGGGACAGCCGCTAATCTTAATTGTTGAGTCCCTAAGATCATCTTCAGTATCCAACCCAAGCTCTATGAATTTAGATTGTATCTCTTTTGCCAGTCTATGAGAGTTGGTAATTGCTAAATTGCATGAAGTTGTTCCAGAACATCCTACAGTAGAGGACATGGTGAGAGCACCAGGATTAGCAAGCCCAACTTTAGCAAGACCGTTATAAAACTCTGGTAAATCATTGGCTTTAACGAACCTTACTGCAAAATTCTGATTTGGGGTATTTCTTGCACAACCTTCACCTGAGTAATCACGAATAGTCTTTGCAAGGGACCGAAGCTGGTTAGATGTTATATCACCAGCACCTAGCGTAATAAATACTACAAAGTAACCATTTTGTTTCTGTGACACCACATTGGAATGAAGCCATCTTTTATATGGGTCGCTATTAATATCCACCTTTTCATTAATTAAGGGTAATTTCTTACCATTGGACAGTTGCCTGATGCTAGGGCTTTCCGAGTCCACTTTGTATCTATTTAGTGTATCAAGTGAAATAGTCATTTCTACACTTGATCTTTCCTTAATCACCAATCTCTGAAATTTTTCCCACCCCATTTCATTGACCAGATATCTCATTCTATTCCTAGCCATATTTTCACGATTACCAAGTCTATCAAACAACCTCACTACAGCCATACAAGTAGATACTAGTCTGTTCTCAGAAGTAAATTCCTCTAATTGATGTCCTATGAACGAAGCAGCACCAAGACCACCACCCAGGTATATCTTGAATCCATTAGTTCCTTCCTTTTTCACAGGAATCAAACCAATATCTGCAATTCTAACCAGACCATGTTGTGCGCAACAATTGAAATTAATTTTGAATTTTCTTGGCAAATTTTGGCATACAGGATTTCTGAGAAAGAATCGTGCAATTGCTTTAGCATAAGGAGTAGAATCAAACTGTTCGTCCGGACAGACACCAGCAAAATGGCTACACATAACATTCCTGATCGTATTGCCGCAAGCCTCCCTTGTTGTTAGTCCTACATCAACAAGACCTCTCATAACCTCACTTACATCTTCAAGCTGTACCCAATGAAGTTGAATATTCTGACGAGTTGAAACGTGGGCTGAGCCAATTGAGAAAGCCTCGGACAGTGTTGCAATCTTCTCTAGCTGTTCTGGTGTAATCTCACCGCTAGGAATCTTGATCCTGACCATGCTATAATTCTGCTGTAGGCGGGATCCATAAGCTCCATGTTGAAGTCGAAAACGGCGAAAATCATCTTCGCTTATCTTTCCTTTTCTAAAAAGTTTCACGTTTTGACCAAAAATCTCAGTTTCTTCCTCTTTTCCCCATCTTGGGTTGGATTTCGGAGAAAAATGCTTTTTGTCAGGATAATTTAGGACTTCTCTTTTCAATACTATTCTAATTTGTTTTTCAAAACCATATATTTTTTATGGATGTAACTATTTTTAGCAATTTAATTAAATTAGAATGGTAAATTACTCCATTCCTTATTACAAACGGCAACTGTCTTACTGGTTAATATCATATGAAAGACGTTTATCCAAACTATGATTTAAAAAGAATCTTAATAGTCAGAATGAAAAAGGATTTCTTAATTGTCCAAA
>JAKEIK010000343.1 GCA_022545895.1 Nitrososphaeraceae archaeon
ACAACAATTACGATTATAACAATAATTACTAATGCTATGTATATGAGTGTGTTCAATACCATGCTCGTACCTATACAGTAAAGTTTAAGTCAATTTCATTTGCTGTATGATATTTTTATTCAAAATATGACAGTCAATTTATCTCTGATACTAAATACTACAATATTTTGTGATATTGCTAATTGGTCATGAAATGTGAAATTTTTTTGCTAACCTGATCCTATCATTGCTCTCAGAATTACAATACGAATCCGCTCGCCATCCACCACCTGTATCTCTTCTATTTTTCCTATTTTCTGTAATATTTCACAGGCTTCTTTTTGTATGACTATGTTTCCTTGTTTACCCTCACTCTGTCCACTATACCTGGTGAATATATATCCAGTCGGTATCTCTTCAACATCAAAACCACTCTTCCTGATATTTTCAATATCTTCCGTTATCATTCATTTTGTGATTGAACCTCCTGATGTATAAGTGGTGTGTCAATGTCTATATGATTCATGTTCCTTATAAGATGTGCAACTTTTCAATACAGGATTTAAGATAAGACCCCGTCCCTGGCCGTTACTTACCACAATATCAAATAGCGTAATATTTATTTTGCACCGACGGCACTTTCCATATTGTTTCCTTTGCAACAGAAAAAATTCAAGTACGAAGTTGTGAATTCTTCAAATCAACGATTAGAACGAGTACAGCATGTAAATAAAGTCGAAATCAGGCAAAATACTTAATTTGATTTGATTGCTGTTCGGGCGCTTTCCTTAGTCTCTTTAACTCCTTCTTTGCTAACATGTGGAGAATCTTATCTGCCAGATTTTCCGGACTTATAGGCCTCAGGATAAATTCGTCTATATCTTTTCCGCTCAACTTCACATTCTCATCTGCAATAACTACAATCATAGTGTCCGGCGTTAATTTCTTAATCTCGCTTACCAGACAGAAATCATTTTCAGCCGCTGATTGTTCATCTATCAAAAGTACGTCGGTTTTTTCCTGAATTTGATTTATTAAGGATAAGCAATCGAAGGTTGAACTTAACTTGAAGACCTTAAAACCCTTAAGATACAGGACACCGGCCAGAAGATTATTAGCATCAGCGAAACCTATTGATAAAATCAGTCTTGGTGCTGCATACTTCATTGTACTAAAAGATGCAACAAACTATAAGAAATGCAATACTGATGCATAAAATCTCAGTAAGTTATCAAGTCTGTCCATGAAAGTTTTTATTTTATGCTGAAAGAAATGGTCTAGTTTGAAAAAGCCTTGCATCGTTATCAACATAGAGCATGAACATTCGTCAGTAGTGCTAGCAGGGACACTTTGGATGAAAGGCTGTGATGTTTATCTAGCCAATTCTCCGAAGGAATGTTTGAAAATAATAAAAGACCTTGATAAAGTCGATGTCGTAATTATAGGAGCAGAGTTTGCAATGGACAGAGACGCCATGTTAATTGTTAACATTAAAAAACTGAATATGGATATAAAAATACTTGCAGTAGGGGACGAAAGTACTGACAAGACACGCATCATAGATTATGGAACTGATGAGTTCGCACTAAAACCATTGAGTATGGAGAATGTGGCGGATAAAGCCTTCATGTTAATAGCAAGAGATGCACTAAAAGAAGATAATTAGTACGGATGGCTGAGCTTCAGGACCACCTAGCTATTTTGCGGGCGCGAGAGTTATATTCTCTCCAGAAGCAATTGCATTCGTAATACTACCTGGTGTGGTCCTAGTTGGAAACTCTGTCATATTAGTATTGTTGGAAGAACTAGAATAGATAATTCCGGACTGATTGTGTTGTGCGTATGCGGACAAGTAACATTAATCGTCAGATCTCAAATACCTGAGTCCATAGTCGACGAAGTATTTGTTTTCTATAACTTTTGTCTTGCTTTGCTGACAAAGCTGGTAGGGGCGATGTGGATTATTCGCAACTGTAACCCCTAACCAGCTATGTAAGATGACTTGTATAATTTAATGAAAAAGAAAATTTAATTTATATCTTTCTGACTGACTCGACAATTCCAATTGGTAACAGTAGCAAGAGTCATAAGAAAAAAATATATATTGTCATATCCATTAATTTGCGTTAGGTGATATATCAATGTGGAGAGATCCATGGTGGTATAACAACAGAATTTTTGAACAGATCGACAAAGAATTTTCAGATGCAGAAGACATGCTGAACAGGATGTTCAGAACAGTAAGAGAATCGAGTGCTGACATACCAGAGACATTTCCGTACTATTACGGGTACCAGATAACGATGGGACCAGATGGAAAGCCTCGCATTAGAGAATTTGGGAATGCAAGACCGGGTTCCAAAGGCCTGATGCAGCAGAGCAATGTTCGCCAACCGCTCATAGATACAAACTTTGACGCGAAGGAAAATGCTCTAACCATCACAGCGGAGATGCCTGGGATAACTAAACAAGATGTAAAGGTTGGAGTAGAAGAAGGACTAGTAACGATTCATGCAGAAAAGGGGGACAAAAAATATCATGCGGACCTGCCAGTTGATGGTGAATTGAATGCTGATACTGCAAAGGCTACCTATACAAATGGAATACTGGAACTAAAAATAAAGATCAGAGAACCTCCAAAGCAAAAAGCAAAGGAAATAAAAGTGGAGTAGGACAAAACTCAACTTATTTTTTTACATTCAGAGGTCACATAAAATGGATAGTAAAGAGAACAGAAATCATGCATCGCTTAGGGTTTCAGAAACAGACCCCAAGTATGTGGGAAGGGGAATAGCACTTGTCGACCCAAAAATAATGAGCGATCTCGATCTTAATCCGGGAGATGTGGTTGAAGTTTCCGGCAACAGACGAAAAACTCATGTCTTACTTTGGTCTAGTAAACAGCAAGACTATGGTAAGAAGTTAATTCGAGTCGACGGATATACACGTAACAATCTTGGCATTGGTATCGACGATAATGTGTATGTTAGGAGAGTGATAACATCAAAAGGAGAACAGATTGTATTATCCCCTACAGAGGAGCTTAATGTCGTGGGTTTGGAAGAACATTTACCAGAACTTTTGGAGGGACGTGTTGTTACCAAAGGTGATATAATACCAATTAACATGATGGGTCGTAAAATCGGGTTCCTAGTTACAACAATTATTCCAAATAATGGCCCAGCTATAATAGATGCCAATACGGAATTCGTGATAGGATCTGTTCCTAAATCTGGATCTAAAGCTATTTCCAGAGTTAACTACGAAGACATAGGTGGACTCAGAAATGAAATCCAAAAGGTCCGTGAGATGATAGAGCTTCCCATGAGGCATCCCGAAATATTTGACAGAATAGGGATAGAGGCACCTCGGGGTGTACTGTTGTACGGCCCTCCTGGCACAGGCAAAACCCTTCTCGCTAAAGCAGTCGCCAACGAAACTAATGCGAACTTTTATTCCATAGGAGGACCAGAAATCATGAGTAAGTTTTATGGCGAAAGTGAAGAACGGCTCAGAGAGACCTTTAAACAGGCACAAGAAAATTCTCCAAGTATAATATTCATCGACGAAATTGACTCTATAGCACCTAAAAGGGAGGAAGTCTCGGGTGATGTTGAAAAGAGGGTCGTATCCCAATTGCTGACGATGATGGACGGTCTTGAGTCGCGGGGGAAAGTCGTAGTAATAGGTGCCACGAACAGGCCCGATGCTCTTGATCCGGCACTGAGACGCCCTGGTAGATTCGACAGAGAAATCGAAATAGGAATTCCTGACCAACTTGGAAGGTCCGAAATACTTGAGATACATACCAGAGGAATGCCGCTCACTCAAGACGTTAATCTAAAATCTATCGCCAAAATTACGCATGGCTTTGTCGGAGCTGATTTGGAGGCAGTCTGCAGAGAAGCAGCTATGCGATCATTAAGACGAGTGTTACCAGAAATCAACCTTGAAGAATCGAAAATTCCTATAGAGACCTTAAACAAGATCAAAATTACTTGGGAGGATTTCGAAAATGCCCTAAAAGATGTCCAGCCCAGCGC
>JAKEIK010000344.1 GCA_022545895.1 Nitrososphaeraceae archaeon
CCGCAGTCATTATGATTCACGAAAATAAGGGATTAAATGATTATATCAAGAATATGGCCAATCTGTTGGCTCGACAAGGATATGTTGTACTCGCAGTAGATTTGTTCAAAGGTGAAGTTTCGGTAGACCCTAACGATACAAGAAGGATGGTCCAGTCCGTCAGGAATAATCCAGAACATGCAGTCAGCAACCTGCAAACAGCTGTAAAATATGTTAGTTCTTTATCGAACGTTGATTCATCCAAAGTTGCATCGATAGGTTGGTGTTTTGGTGGAGGACAGTCATTGCAGTTGGCACTAAACAGCCAGGATCATCCATTGGCTGCCACTATCTTGTACTATGGTACGCCATTGGTCACAGACAAAGGAAACTTATCTAAGATAAAATGGCCTGTACTTGGAATATTTGGTGACCAAGATCGAGGCATTCCTGTTGAGAAAGTTAACCAGTTCAAAGCAGCTTTGGAAGAAGACGGAATTACAAATGAGATACATATTTACCCCGGAGTAGGACATGCTTTTGCTAACCCTTCTGGTGCCAACTATGCTCCGAAAGAAACACAAGATGCTTGGCAGAAGACACTTTCTTTTCTAAGGACATATGTGAGTTAGCGTAAACTAATACTACACAAATTGTATTTTTAGTGCGATAATGTATCAAGGGTTTCTTACGCACTAAGTCCCTTCAGAAAATTTTTCTTCATTTATGCTCTGGATTTAGCCAATTTTTTTGACTGCTAATATGTTCCAAATTCGATGTTTGCTGCCGATATTCATTCTCGATAAGCAATTTTGAACGTCAGTATAAACTGGCGAGATTAATTCTTGAAATCGAAATATTGAATATTATCATTGAAATTATTAGTTCATTGATATTGGACAAAAGCAAGTTGACAAGCATTCTACAAGTTATTGATGCTTCTCTCCCCCCTCCTACTAACGGGTTTCACTTTATAATTAGACCGCTTATCTCAAATTTATAGACATTTGTATGGAAAAGTGGTATCATAAGGCAGTACCAGACATTGAGACGAAGAAGTCAAAATCAATAATTCATCCATTCGTAGTTAAGGGGCATACAGGTCTAACTATTAATCCATACCATGGTTGTCAACACAGGTGTGGATATTGTTACGCAACTTATGAATGGTCTCCAGATTTCTTTGATAAGATCTATGCCAAAAGTAATGCAGCTGAAGTATTAGAAAATCAGCTAAAGTCATGGAAATCTAAAGCTATAGAACCAGTAATGGTATCGTCTGCTACCGATCCCTACCAGCCAGCAGAAATAAAGTATAATCTAACACGAAAATGTATTGAAGTATTACAAAGATACGGCGTTCCGTATTACATATTCACAAAATCAAGTATAATATTAAGGGACTTGGAACTACACAAAAAATATAAAGATATGTGCTTTTTAGTTTGGTCAATTACGACGTGTAACGAAAGAGTTAGGCGTCTCATCGAGCCTGGAACTCCACCCGCATCTTCTATGTTTACAACGATAAAGAGATTTGTAGACGCTGGCGTATGTTGTGGTGTAAATGTGGATCCTATCTTACCTCTAATTACTGACTCAAGAGAAGAGTTAGAATTGATCCTTGATAGCTGCAAGGTATTAGGTGTGAAGTATGTATTTGGTGCCGTTTTAAGATTAAGAGAGGACATATGGCAAAGAATGATTACAATTTTAATGTCACTTGATATAGAACACGGCGTTGATGAATACGAAAGAATTTATCAATTTACGAAGCCGTTGAAGCCGGGATACAATATTAATGCCAACGAATGTTATTCAACTAGAATACTACATGATCTAAAACAAATGATATCGGAAAGAGGAATGATCTTTGACTTTCCAGTATACATGAGAAGCAGACAAATCATTGGAAGCCATGTAAGGGATGTAATTCATAGGATGGGACCTGGTCAACAACTTACCCTCATGAAGTACATGTGATCAATAGAAACGTAATAATCGTCCACCTACGCAACCACTCAACAGTTTATGCTAATACTTCTATCCGATTCATTTCAGAAAAATATGTTGGTAGTGTTCTTTATTGTCATTAGATCTAGCAGACTTACGTATATGTTCCCTGTCCTTAACTCGATTCGATTCTACATTCCTGTTTAACACTATTATCAATGAAAGAAATAAGACTGTGTCAATATTTACAATACTTACCAAAGTAAATATACTTCATGATTTTATTCCCCCTAACTATTGTTTGAAGTAAAAAAAGAAAGGGTATGGAAAACTAACGTATATTGACTGGTATTACTCGCCGCTTAAAGTTCCAACAGTAGCAAGTTTCAACAGTGGTCCAAATGTCTTACCGTTGTCGTTACTTACTCTCATAACCGGGGTATCATCAGTCTGATTTGTTTCCCACCATGTAACGACTACGCTATTTGCATCTGAATCTATCTCCACTCTTGTAGAATTTGAATCAGTAGAATTACTCAAATTAATTACGTCGCCAAACGTCTTGCCTATGTCCGTGGAAGCTCTGAACATAACTTCATCATTTCCGGTCTTGTTAGTCCACCATGCTACGTAAACATTGTCTCCTGTAATCGCAGGAGGCGCTTTTTTATTATCACTACTAGGACTATGCGTCGTGTTTCCACTTCCACACGCCTTGAGTGCGTTTGCAGATTCAAACAATCCAGGAGTTGCTGTTGTTCCAAGAGTTATCATAATGATAACTCCCAAAATGAATTTTGTATTATTCATGAGATTTTTCTATCTGTGGACTATAAAAAGTAAGGCCAGTTTCAAAGTGTTTACTTTTCACCTATCTACGCAAGTAACCTTTGGTGGTGCA
>JAKEIK010000037.1 GCA_022545895.1 Nitrososphaeraceae archaeon
GGAGAATGGAATGATCTTTCAACTGAGGAGCGTAATGATGTCGAGACACAGGATGTCAAGGAGTTAATTGAAGATGTCAGCGATTTGAACCAAACCGATGCAAACATAATGACTAAAAAATTGAAAGAAATTGGTGCATGGGGGTGGGCTTTTTGGAATTGGAATTATTTACATGATTCGACACCAGACTTCAATCTAATAACCATGAGTGTAAATGGTGATCTCAAAACCACTAAGTATTTTGAAATTCTGAAGAATGCTATTGCAAACTCATGATAAGTGATTGATGGAATAGTCTTGTAGAACAATCCATAAATTTATTTCTAAAGAACGTAAGTTAATGAATTGCCTTTCAAATAATGCAGCTACAATTTGAAAAACGAATCTCTCACTTTTGTTAGGAGTGGAGTAGTTCTTTTTAGTAACGTTTTGAAGGCTGTTTGCAGGTAAGAGTAGTTGCAATAATATTAATGATATAAATAGATCACACTCAAAGATACTCAATGCAGCAGACTGCCGTCAGATCCCTCTTTGGAAGATAAACTTAACTAGCGAAAATGTTAGTCGAGTCTTTGAATTGGAACTACCCAGAACTTATCATATCTGGAGTGCCTATAACATACATGCATGCATTACTAATTAGCAGTAGTAGTAACTATTTAGCGTAGATTAAAATGAAAGTAGAGAAATTACTAAAAATAGAGAAGTCTGCTTCATGCCTAGATTGAAGACTCCATGCCTGCCTACTGACGTTTGCTTGTTAGTAGAGATACCTCAGAAGAGCCTCTATTTCACTTTTTGTCCCTGTCGTGGTCTCGATCATTGTGGTCGTGATCTCCGTTGTCCCTGTGGTCTTTGTTGTGGTCACCTGAATCAACGTACGCCACACTGCTCTTCAAGACAGGAATTGTCACTAAAAGAAAAGTTATCGCAGCAATTCCTACACCAAGCATCTTCATTGTTCTTGTTGACATCACAGACCTGGCGCAACTATGTTTATAATCTCTTGCTTAACTGTCCAAATTAACTTAGTTAGCTTTTTACAAAGGCAATTACTGTTTAATAGGAACAGGCAAGAAAAGTTATGTAAAAACTGAAATGTTCAAGTGAGCTTTTAACTTAGATGATCAACTAGCCAAGAAGAAAGATGTAAAATGAAAATAGTGATAATATTGAGTTAGTTCTATACTAAATTTAACTGTTTTAATGCGGAGAGTGATTGGAATATAATAATAGTAATCGCACATAATTATGAGTTCTGACAAATGACCATATGTTTTCATTATCTATACTAACTGAACCTTGTTAATCCAACTTAATTAGGAAGATCGAATATTATATGATATGGAGGTTCAGTCACTATAACAGAGTATGGATTCGATATTGTCGAGGATTCATCCGTGGCCCTTCGCAGGATGGACAACTGACATGGAATCTGATGCTTCGCAATATAATATTCTGAATCTAGCTGATTCTTTCATAGAACAAATGATAAAAATAAGAAATACCCTTCGCATAATGTCTATTTCAGCATTGATTTTAGCTCCCTTTGCAATTGGACTTGCTATTTATCTTATTAATCATCCATCATTTTTTAATGTACTACAAACCCAAGGTGAATTTGGAGTTATTCTTAGTGTATTATTAGGCTCAGTAATTGGAATATCCTCAATATGGATGATAGCTGGAATTAGACAGTATCTTTTGATTGATTCTTGGAACAAAAAATATCAATTTTTTGTTTCAAGAAAGAACGAGATAGACAATGAGATCGCAAGTGAATTTATCTCTGATAACGATTTCCTGGAGTGAGAGAATCCTCTAGCATCGCGCATTAGATCCTAACATGATAGAAAAAAATACATCCTCAGGGATAATGAGTTACCGTGATAGAGTTTACATAGTCAGCGATATAATTCTAAAGCTCATAGAATATGGTAAAATGAATCAAACAGCTGTCACAACTTTTTGTGGGCTCAATATAAGTAAGCATAGATCTATTCTTGACAAGATGGAACA
>JAKEIK010000004.1 GCA_022545895.1 Nitrososphaeraceae archaeon
GCTTCTGAAGGACTCGACGTTCTGGTACTGGAAACGAGTTCGCCTGGTGGCCAGGCAGGTTCAAGCTCAAGAATAGAAAATTACCTGGGGTTTCCCACAGGTATCTCCGGTCAAGAGCTTGCGGCTCGAGCCTACAATCAGGCACAAAAATTTGGGGCGACCATGCTCATCATCAAAGGGACGCGACTTGTCTGCGACCACAAACCGTACGATGTTGTAGTCGAGAAAGGTCCTACTGTTTCAACACGAACTATCGTTATTGCAACGGGTGCCGAGTATCGAAAACCACAATGCAAAAACCTGTCACGCTTTGAAGGCCTTGGCATCTATTATAGTGCGACCTATATCGAAGCTCAGCTGTGTGGTGGAGAAGAAGTGATTGTGGTAGGTGGAGGAAATGCAGCAGGTCAAGCCGCTATATTTCTGGCGCAATCAACAAAACGTGTGCACATGCTTGTAAGGTCTAACGGATTGGAAGAGAATATGTCGCGGTACTTGATTCGGCGTATCGAAGACACTCCTGCGATAGTAGTTCACTCACATACTGAGATCGCGAAATTAGAAGGGGGTGATCATCTCGAATCTGTTCGGTGGCAGAACAATCAAACTAAGCAATACGAGGAACACAAGATAAGACACGTATTTCTTATGACTGGTGCTGCTCCCAACACTCGCTGGCTTGACGGCTGCGTTGTATTGGACGATAAGGGCTTCATTAAGACGGGTACTGATCTCTTGCCAGAAAATCTTAGCACCGCACGATGGCCCCTTGCACGTCCTCCTTACTTGCTTGAAACCAGTTTGCCGGGCGTTTTTGCCGTGGGCGACGTTCGAAGCGGCAGCATCAAGCGTGTCGCTTCCGCAGTCGGCGAAGGATCAATTGCGATATCATTTATTCACAAAGTACTCCAAGAATAGCTAATACGTCGCTCGATGTAGGTGCCAGTCCTAGTACCACACCCGAAACAAATATCACATGGATTTTTCAAGGATTTTGAATTACAAATAGTGAAAAACGTCTAAAATGTAAAGCTGAAATCGATCGACCCTTATCAAAAGAATGATTACCAACTGTAATATCAGTGGTAACAACCCCCATTTGATGGACAAGAATTAGAATCCCGATCCGAGAATAGATTATTTATATTTTGATATTCTATTTAGTAATATAAACCTAATAGATCACTTTAGTCTATCTTCGTAATTTGATCATTATTTGATTTTCTATGCATAATTAAACTAAGCAAAACGTATAGTTCGTTATTTTTTATCTTAAGTGTATCAAATTTCAATGGTAGCTGCATTTTTCTGATTGAAGTATTAAGACAATACTTTACTTTATACTCGTAATTGAAGTCTAAGGTTCGTACCTGGTTGCATTTCCTTAACCAATCCTTGATTAATACAGACGCAATTTCGTAAGAGAGCTTTCTAATATTAATTAGATAGGGAGCAAGAATCAGACCTATGGCATTCTTTCTATAATCTTCAATTGGAGTTTGAAGGAGTATTTCTATCCAAGATATCGAATGTATTAGATCGCCTTTAATACCAAATTTTTTTTCGATTCTTTTTCTTAGTTTGTCTTCTTTCACCTTCTGTTCTACGAGGTAAATCCGGAAAGAATTTATCAACATATTCATAGGTGGTCTGTATCCATCCCATTTTTGAATTATTTTTACCTCACTCTTTCCTTCTGCATATTTTGAATTAAGCGACCCAGGAATTCTTATCATGCATGATTTAAGTGAAGGACTGTGTGAAGGATCACATTTGCCATTTGTAAGAAAATACTCTGCAAATCTAAGGAACTTTGTAGATGGGTGTTCAAATTCTTCGAATTGTTCAAATTCTTCCAGGATTATGGCATCTATAGGCTGATAGATGTGATAGCCATTTCCGCTCCAAAGTACTGTAGGACTGCCGTTGATCTTTAATCTTATGGTTCTTAAAGCTGCAACTAATGCTCTTTCCAGTGTCTGTGGATCCCTAAATGACAAAAGATCTAGGTCAGCAAATATGAAATTTGGTGGATATCTTTGAATTCCCTTATATTCCGTGTAGGAAGGGTAAGCGTTGAGCTTGGAATCTATGAAATCGGATTCCTCGTACGCCTTTGACATATCATCTTTGTTAAAGACTTCAAACTGCTTTCCTTGACTTCTATAAGTAGAAATAGTTCTGGGAAATACAGGTTCTGGAAAGTGGTTAAGGATAAAATCTAAGTCTATCGTATCAGCAACTAATTAGTACAAGTACTGTAAATCTGTTAACCTTTGTGAATCATCTTGTCTCTCATGGAAGAATTTACATCTAGGAATCCACAAATACCAAAGTATAACGTATTATAATATGGATACTAACGAATCAATTTCACAAGTAGAAATCAATAAGGGAATTATTCAACGCTATTTTGAAGCATACAATAACAAAAATGAAGCAATATTTGATGAAATAATTTCTCCCAATTACATAGACCACGGCCAGTCTGCCTATATGGGCTCTCCAGGATTAGGGGTTTCGGGAGCAAAGAATGACCTCAAATATTCATTGGATAAATTAGATGAACTCAGTTATTTCGTTGAAGAATTGATAGCATCGCCAAATTATCCAGACCTTGTAGGTGCCTATTGGAAAGGAATATTGACACCAAAAGCAACCTCTGCTGACACTCATCAAACTATGAAGAAAATTAATTACAGAGGAATAAGTATATACCGAATTCAAAATGGAAAAATGGTTGAAACCTGGCATGTAGTTGATGGTTGGCCACCAAACCTCTAAAAGATGGAAACTTAAATTTGAGTTATACAAGTTTTCAGGATTAATAACTATCATAGCCATATAGAAAAGGAATTAGATTCAAGAACTCCTTTTCAGAGAGGATACAACTGGAATTTAAAAAAACTCAGCAATCCGTATAATCTAATCTAACCATAATTTTGGGCGATCTCATTAAAAAATATCTCTATTTGTTCTATGTAATCATTTACTGGCCAGAAGTGAATACGTTTTACTCCTGATTCGTAAAGAAGATCAATCTTTTTAAGGCATTGATCAGTAGACCCAAAAAGCAATAAATTCTCTAGTTCATCAGCAGACCTTCCTAGAGCTGGTGACAATATCTCTTTTACCATCCTGTGGACTTTCTCTTTATCATTAGCTATATATCCAAACATTGTCATCACAGAGTTTTCAAATGATTCAACATCCTTATTCAGCTCTCTTCTATAAGTCAGAAGTTGATTCCATTTCTCTTTGAATTTGTCCGGTGTAATGTTATAAGCTGATGCCATCCAGCCGTCTCCGTACTTTGCTACTCTCCTTAGCCCTTGTTCAGAACCCCAACTTGCTATCATGATAGGAGGACGAGGTTTTTGAAACGGTTTGGGGTCGATAGACACGCCTTTTAATCTATAGTATTTACCTTCATAATCTACTAACGATGATTTAGTTTCATCTTTGTCGTTCCAAAGTGCATGAATAACCTCTAAAGCCTCAGAAAACCTCTTCCACCGATCTTCAAAAGGAATTCCACAAGCCTCATAGTCTCCTTTATGCGAACCTGGACCCAAGCCTACGAATAATCTACCTGAAGATAAAATATCTATTGAGGATAAAGCTTTAGCACAAATAACTGGATTCCTTATTACTATGTTCAGTATAGATGTACCAATTTTTATTCTATGAGTAGTAGCAGCAATTGCTGATAGTGAACTTATTGCATCAAGCCAACCGGTTCTGAAAACTATGTGATCATTTACACTCAATGAGTTATATCCTAATTCTTCCGCCTTTTGTGCAAACGAGATTAACTGTTCTCGTGATACGGTTTCCTTTCGTACGAATCCCATCACGGGTAGATGTGTTCCGAAGGCAATTGATTTCATCAACATCTTAATGTAAACGATACATATAGTTGTGCTGAGCTTTGAATTTTATGAACAAGATGCAGGAATTTGTGCTATTGCTCTCAATTATCCTATTTTTTATAATATGCAGCAAAGGTATTGACAGGAGCGCTTTGAAGCAAATCGTTCACAAATTGTTTCCTTATTAGTTTTCCATACACAACTAAATCTCTGGCTAGCATATCTAAACGTGACCATAATTTTTTGTTGATAACTTCTTTTTTGTCATTAAAATCATCTTCAGGATTTATTGATATGCCATACGGTATACTCCAACCGTAGCATTGTCTTATCGCAGTACGCATCTGGTCCATAACTGTAAGACCTTTTTCATGGGATGCAACAATATATCCGAATGTTTTGCCTGCAAATTCTGACCAAAAGTAGTCCAAGAAATTCTTAAGTGAGCCTGACATTGACCCATGATAATCTGGTGTTGCAAGAATATATGCATCAGCCCATTCAACTAGTTCGGTCGCCTGACCTATTTCATGTGTGTCGTCTTTAGCCGTGTATAACATTGGTAAATTTGTTTGTCGTAAATCTAAGAGTTTTGTTTCTGCTTCGTTACCTTTAGCCATATCCAATATCATGTTCAATGCGGCAGTACTGTAAGACCCCTGCCGCATGCTGGACCCCACACCTAAAACTTTCAGTTTAAAGCCTGATTCAATATGTGTCATTTTATGATCCTGCTCGATGATAGTCTATCGATGAGTATGTGTTTCCGTACAATAAGGTCTTGATCATATCAGAGGAAAGAAAATCATGTGGAAATCCCAACTCAATTTTACTTATGTCATCTAATCTTTTCAATTGGTCTGGTGATAAATCAACATCCAAAGAACCAAGATTATCCCTCATTTGAGCTCTAGATCTAGCTCCAACAATTGGTATTATGACTCCTCTATCACTTCTATGTCTTAACCAGCTTAATGCGACTTGTGATGGTGTCTTGTTTTTTTCCGTCGCTATTATTTGTACCTCCTTTGCTATCGAGAGATTTCTTTCGTTCACAAACCCAGAAGTCATTGGATTGTTAGGGTCGAACCTTTTTTGTTCCTGAATCTCATTACTGTATTTTCCTGAAAGAACCCCGCCTCCCAAAGGAGACCAGGCAGTTACACCAATATCTAAATTACGAGCCATCGGAAGCAAGTCCCTTTCAGGAGTTCTCTCCATCAAGCTATACATTATTTGAAGACCGATGAATGGGGACCACCCTTGAAGTTCTGACATGGTGTTAGCTTGTGCAACAACCCACGCAGGTGCGTCAGACATTCCCACGTACAGAACCTTTCCAGATCTTATCAGGTCGTCAAGAGAGCGCATGAGCTCTTCAATAGGAGTCATGTAATCCCATGCATGCACCCAGAGCATGTCTATGTAAGAAGTGTTTAAGCGTTTTAGGCTGGCATTAACTGATTGTAATAGATTCTTACGATGACTTCCACTAGCATTGGGATCATTAGGATTCGTTGTCAGGGTATATTTTGTAGCTAAAACAAATTTTTCTCGTTCACTTGCAATGAGCTCTCCGACATATTTTTCGCTCGTCCCATTTTGGTAGTTGTTGGCAGTATCAATAAAATTGCCACCCGCCTGTACAAATAAATCAAAGATTTCCTTGGATTCTTCTTTAGAAGCTCCTCTAAGAAATGCGCCCCAATCTTCTCCAAAGGTCATTGTTCCTAAGCAAAGTTCAGAAACTCGCAATCCGCTTTTTCCGAGTATCTTGTACCTCATTTCTTGGAATGCTCCATCTTCCATTCAATTATTTGAAACCTATTCAATAGGCCTGATGTTTGTATCTTATGATTCTGGTAAAGGTTCATACAATTATTAGTGTCAACTAATTTATAAACATAGTAGTTTACAAATTATATAAATTAATTTTTGCTCATCAGGAAATAACAAATTTGAATTTTAAACCCGGTGTTAGAGATATTCTTCTTTTTTCTCTTTAATTACAAACTTGCATACCATGTCCCCTTTAGCAGCTCTATGGGTTGTTTCTATCTTCGCATCAAGAAGCTTTTCGAACAATTCTGTCTCTGTGGTACAGGCTTCCCAATGATTTTCAGCTATTTCAAGTATGGGACAGTTATATTCTAGAAGGATATGGTGCCCTTTTTGTCGCCTGTTCTTTTTCGATTCAGCGATGTATCCTTCTTCGTCCCTAATCTTCGCTAGTTCCTTGACTTTTTCGTCAAAATTTAAGGTTTTGAGGCGTTGATTATATTTATTAAAAAGCTCAACTTGACGCTCCCGAAGAACTTTTTCGACACCTGCTTTTCCCATATTCTTTTCAATGAAATCGAGAGCACAAACTGCAAGTGCACCATACGACCTAGGAAAAATAGTCTTACTTTTACTAGTTAAGCGATACTCCATCTTTGGCCTACCTACACCCTCTCTGATTTCGACACTTTCTACTAATCCTCTTTTCTGGAGTCGAGTAAGATGTTTATGAACTGCCATCTTTGATATTTTCATAGCCTTAGCCAGCTCCTGAAGTCTTGCTTTCTGCATCACTTTGAGATAATATAGAACCTTTTTCTTAGGGTCACTATAATCTGAAACTACGTTTTCAAATTCTATGGCCAATTTTAATTACCCTAAATCATTTGCTAGATTGAAATTTATAAACTATTCGGTTTACAAATTCCTACTGAGTTTAGAAAAATCAAAAATTTTTAATTACAAGTTTGACTATGACTGATTTGAATATATTGATATTGAGCAGGTATGGCTGTATTCTAAATAAATGGTAACTGATTTATTTAAATTTGGCAGTTAATCTCTGCGTGTTATAGTTTTCATACTATTTTATGACTCCTACACGGATATTTATATTCCAAGTAACTTCTTTCTTGTTAAGCTCATCTCCCCATAAACTTTTTAGTTCTGACTTTACGAGATCCAAAGGATCCTGTTTGTTTTCAGAATAATACTTTTTTACTGAAGACCAAGTTCGCATATAATTCCATAGTTGAAGTAAATTCCAGTATAATGTTGTCTTAAACGCCGGAACAGAAATTTCTTTAAATGGAAATGGAATTGTTTTATACTTTTCTTTAACATATTTTGTTTCTTTGGCCCAATAATTACCAAGAATTTCTCCGTCTACATTAAGCCGACTGCTAATGTTGTCTATTTGAGGATTTATTCTGTGCATATCATAGCTCCACACCGCTATAATTCCATTTTTTCTACCAACTCTTTTTACATTAATGTAAAATTGTTCAAAATCAAACCAATGTAATGCTTGAGCTACAGTCACAAGGTCGACAGAATCGTTGTCCAAATTCGCATTTTCAGCTGGAAATATTTTGTAATCTATGTTTTCTCTTTGAAAACCATATTGAATCTGATTTTTACTTGCATCACTTGCGATTACATTCTTAAAATATTTGCATAACCCTATCGCAGCCTGTCCATTGCCTGTTGCACAATCCCAAGCAAGATTTTTATGAGGTGTAACTGCAGATAAAAATTCAAAAAGTAAATCAGGATAAGTTGGTCTTGAGAAACAATATTCTTTTGAATGACAAGAAAAATTATCAATAAATCCTTCGGACAATGGAATTATTCAGTTTTCCCAGTTTTTATTCTTTATTTTGTTATATTATTTTAAAAAATGGTCCAGTTAACTTACATACCTTAAGTAAAGTCACAAAAATGAGGACCAGCTGACAGTGGCAATGGTCAGTTCAATCATGCTAATAGTATAGCAATAGATGAAGACAAATTGCAGGTTGTTATGTAAGGTTGTTATGTATATTGGAAACCACAGAATTGAGGAATTTGACATGAATGGAAACTTTATCGTAACCATCAAAATACCATCAAAATATGGTGGAGAAAAATCGTATAAAAATGCAACCGAGGCCCCCGATGTATTTCCTCCTTTTGCTGTCTCATATTCAGATTCCATTTCTTAATTCTTTTCCCTTGCCTCATCCAGTTTTCTTTAGATTGCCTATTACGTATACGTTCCCAGCAGAGTTAATGCATGTCGCCCCATCTGCACATTGATTGCTCTGAACTATTGTTTGTTGTGAGTCAACTTTACCATTACCATTTACAGTAATCTCGTTGCCTCCTTCGTTAACACACTGCGAGTTTACACATTCGTTACTCTGCTCAATTTTCTGATTGAACTTTCCAGAAAGCTTTCCTTTCAAGTTGTCTATGGATAATTGATTATATCCTTCATTAAGACACTCTGAATCGACGCACAGATTATGCTGCCTTAGCTGTTGATTTACTTTGGTATATATTTTCTGTTTGAGACCTTTAACCATTTCGGCGACGTTTATCCCCGAGTTACTACAAACCGAATCTTCAGCACATACACTATGTTGCTTTAAGCTTTGGCTCAACCTAAAATCTGAATTTTTAGATGCATTTGCTGCATTGGGTATGGTCGTAAGCAGAAGAGCTATTGATATTGTTAATGATAGTGATACAACTCCTAGTTTAGATGATTGGATTTTCATCAGTAAACCATTTTTCTCTGAAATTATATGAGCCTTGAGGACTCGCCTTCTAGAGCCCGATTATAGATTCATCGTTTATAGTTTGCTTAAGAACTTGTTATAAGGCAAGTATCAAATCTTTTTTTGTGAGTAATCTAAAGTCAGGAATTCCATTCTCAAATCCACTATTTGTTTTAATCATGCTTTTAGCATCTGTAATAGTTGTAGCATTTGTTGGACCTCATCTTGTAGCCGGTCAATTGACTGCCAATAGCAACAATAGCTCTGGCATGTCGCAGAAGATAGGTGTAAAAATAACTTTTCCAAAACCGAATCAGACAGTTCCAACGGGCGAGCTTACAATCCATGGAACTTCTTCCGATGGATCAAAAACGAATTGTCAGGTCTACGCAGATTGGAATGACGCTAAGCCAATGCAAAATGTAACTGGGACGGGACCAGGAGGACCAAACGACTATTCAAACTGGACATTTACATATACCCAAAATTATCATCTCGTATCGGAAGGAACCAATGAATTAACCTCCAAGATTTCTTGCTATGGTAACTCTGGAGTTAGCAATATGACAAGCAAGTTTTACAGTATTAATGTTACGGGCTCAACTAATCCAATCAGCACTAATATTCCCACTACATCTGATACTGGTAGCTCTAATTTTACGACAGGATTCCAGAGTAATGGGCATTCTGCAATACTGCCTCAGTACTCAAATGTGGGTGCGAATAACTCTCAACATGTCATCGATAAAATTGCAAATGAAACAATCAATTATGACTATTCTATTGATGGTGATAAGTACAAATCCCTATCAATCACAACGGCCAACACCAATGCTGTTGGCAGCATGGATAACAATAAAGGAGCTAGTGACAACATAAAAACCAAAAAAATTCAATCTAATAATATGGAATCCGTGGTGTCTCTAAAAGTTGACGACAGCAAGAAAAAACCAAATAATTTCAAATTTAAATTGCACTATGGAAATGGGAACATCAATTCTGTAGATTTGCACAAATATATCCATAATTTGATTAAAGAAAAGTTAGATAAAGTATCTGAAAGATTATTAGACTAATTTATGATGACGAATTACAATTTGGATATGCTGATTTAGTAACTTTGAATGCGTATCAATTTTACATTTATAGTTGGTAGAGCACTTTTATCGAAAGGCTCGCTCAAATCTTGATGATTGTTTAAATAGTTATTTCTTTAATAAGACAATATGCAAAAGATCAGTCCTTGTTTGTGGTTCGATGATCAAGGTGAGGAGGCAGCAAAGTTTTATACCTCTATTTTTAAAGACTCAAAGATTGGAGACGTTACCCGCTATGGAAAAGAAGGCTACGAGATTCATGGAAGGGAGGAGGGAACAGTAATGACAGTAGAATTTGAAATCGAAGGGCAAAAATTTTTAGCCCTCAATGGCGGTCCGATATTCAAATTCAACGAAGCCATTTCTTTCCAGGTGTATTGCGAGACGCAAGAAGAAGTGGATTATTATTGGGAAAAACTTTCCGAAGGTGGCGATGAAAAGGCGCAGCAATGTGGTTGGCTCAAGGATAAATACGGAGTCTCGTGGCAAATCGTTCCCACCATTTTGATGAAGATGCTGAAGGACAAGGACTCTGAGAAATCGCAAAGAGTCATGAAGGCAATGCTTCAAATGCACAAGCTCGACATTAGCACCTTAAAGAAAGCGTATGAGGAATAATAATTACAACTTTGCAAACGTCGGTGGATGATGATTGAAGATTGATGACAACGGTCCTAGCTTAGTTGAGCGTTGTTACCTCAATTGATATACAAGCGGACAGGATGATATCATCTTGACACATGAAGTATTTAGCTACAACCTGTTATTACTGTTCAAAAAGATTCTCGCGATTAGATTGAATTATACTACCACTACCTACTCATGCTCATGCTACCGTTTGGCTTCAAGTACTAGATTGAATGGTGTATTGGTAGCTAATCTAAAATGCTTGAAACCAGCAGACTTTACTATTTCAGCCAATTTTGCCTCACCTGCCTGAGAACCAAGTGCAGGCCCGTTATGTGCCAAGGAGGCAGGTACACAAATAAGAGTAGACCCCGCATAAAATGCCCGACTCACTGGATTAAGATTATCTTCTAGTCTATCATTTGCAAATGGTTCTACTATCATCCACGTTCCATCAGGTTTTAAAGAGCGGAAAACATGGGAGGCTGCTCCAACAGGGTCGCCCATATCGTGAAGGCAATCAAAAAAAGCAATCAAGTCATAATTATCTCCTGGGAATTGAGTTGATGTTGCAACTTCGAATCGAATCTTATCTTTATCTAGTCCCTCTTGAATAGCTTTTTTGTTTGCTATTTCGATAGAAGGTCTGTGATTGTCAAACCCTACAAACGTAGAGTTCGGATAAGCTTTAGCCATCAATATGGTAGATATACCATGTCCACATCCCACATCAGCGACTTTTGCTCCACTCTTTAATTTCTGTTCTATTTTTCCTCCATCCAAGGCAGGAATCCAAGAGCCAACAAGGTTAGCAGTATAATTAGGACGAAAGAGGCGTTCTGTTCCTTCATAGAGATTGGCATCATGGTCACCCCAATCTACTCCCGCTCCACTCTTGAATGCTGAGGTAATTTTGGGTTCATCTTTAAAGAATGATATCGCTGTCTGAAAACCGCCCATTAAATATGAGGTACTGGTCTCATCAGATAGAACAAGTGCGTGTTCTGGAGGTAATGTGTACTTATGTGTGTTCGAGTCGTAAATGACGTAACCTCCAGCAGCCTGATTGGCCAGCCATTCTCTTATATAACGTTCTATAGTTCCTGTTCGGTTTGCGAGTTCTTGCGAAGTGATGGCTCCAGATTTAGACATTTCTTTATACAGACCAAGTTTGTCTCCAATATTGATCAGCACAGTACTCCACGCCGCTCCGAAATCACTAGCTACTTTTAGCATAAACTCGTTTAGTTTTTCTTGGGAAACGGTTTTGTCACTAGTCGTCATTTGCTCATATCAATCAGAACCTAGTTAAATTCATTTACTAATTTTCAAATAATATGCTAATTGAAACGAACTTCTCATGACGGACTCTTTTTGATAGAAATATTTTACAGTTTACTTCGTTCCTGACAATTTTGATTTATAATGCCTTGTGCTGACTAAACAATATTTGAGCGCCTGTCACTTCGGGCCAATGAACTTCTTGCTTGGGTCTTTGCCATTTCGACTGTATCGATAAGGCCCAAACCCAGTTCGCTAATTAATTGACGAGCTTCTCTTGTATCTGGGATATTCTTTACCCTAAAAAATTCATTATCTTGGAATATCACAAATAGACCAGATATTGCAGCTCCAGCCATGACTGGTTTAATATTTTCTGGATTGCATTCATTGATTACATTTCTGAGTGCTTCGATTCCTTCTCTTTGTTTTCTTCTATTAAGATGGATTCTGCCCATGTCTACGAATGAAGTATTATTTGATACACATGGTAACTCCTCTTTTTGAATACCTAGTTTATCAACCAATGATTTTCCTGGAAGCTTTATTGAGCGGGTACAATCACATGCTTCACATTCCATAGTGCATTCTCCTCTTAGGCACGCATCTTTAACCTCAATTATAGAATCAAAATATTCCTCCAATGTAGGCAATTCCATTGACATTGGATACAGGCCACCTTCCAGACAGTAACAAACTTCAACAAAATGGACAACATCTTTTTCATCTATAGCTGCTTCCCTTAAGGCAGCCTGCATTCCTTCATAAAATATTTTTCCTTTTGCAAGGTTACCTGATTTAATAGAATCAACTAACCTTTTTCTACCATCTGGATTTAGCTTGCATTTAATATAGTAACGCATTGCTATTTGAGTACACTATATTGGCCTTATCTTCTAATAAATCTAAGGGCGACCCTACTAGACAATGGTACCAGGGAGATATCATATCTGGTCCAAAGAGGTGCTTGCATCTGAAATTAAGAGTTTGAAAAACCCCTTAGAAATTTATGCTATTTTAAAAAATATAAAAGAGCCATGTCACTTCTTACTTGTAGATGAAAAAGCAATTTATTCTTTCCAAGATTGAAGCTGTCCAGGACGGGAGTCCTTACGTTTACGTAGGATTTATTGACCCCAATGATTCCAGGGCAGGAGAAGCACGACAGCAGAATCCTTTTGGACCTAAAGCGATGGCATTCAATTCTCCAGAAGATTTGATGAAAAATTTGCCCAAAGCAATGGGAAATATTGCAGGAATGATGGGCGGCGGTGGTCCTGCAGATTCTCTCACATTCAGGTTAAGTATGAGGGAGTATGAAGACATGGGTCTGAAAGTCGGTGACAAAGTCTCAATAGAAATTAAGAAAAAACAAGATAGTGGTATTTGAAGCGCTTTGTTGTTGTGTAGAGGTGGGATATTAATCTCAAGTCTATAAGCAATGTAGATTGTCCAATTTTTGTCATAAACCGCGATTCCATGGGATGTTAGGCTCCAGTGAGTGAGCAGGTATTATTATTTCAAAATATGTAATTTTTTATTGGGATGCCGTGTTATAAGCTACGTTGTCTAGTTGTTCTTAAATAGCGAAAATTGCTACTGTATCTGTGACAGAAACCCCTCAGATAAGTCCTCGAGGTGTTAATTATAAGGCCCTTGCCATTTCTTTATTGTCCGCTGCTTTATTCGGCTATCTCATTGCGCTATACTTTCAGCCAATAGAAACTGAAATTGAATTCAATGGCCCAACTCGGAGAATGGGTGTTAGCGAAAAAGATGGTAGTCACACAATTAATTATATAACAACTGGGCCGACGTTCTCATCATTTAACAAGGGTTGTCCCCCAGTAGGCACTCTGGATTTGGGTCCTTTTTATAATTGTCTAGTTATGAAATATGATGGAAGTCCTGGTATCGTTCAAATAAATATACCTTCCAATTTTTTGGAATTTGATTGGTTTGAAAGGGTGACTGATCCTTTGCGTAGGCAAGTACCATTCCAGAGGATCGCTCAAGATCCTTTCTACACAATTTTAAGAATTCAGCTTCCAGACAATAGTAATGAAATTTCGCTAGTTGGTGGCTCAAATTCTCCTCCTGAAGAAAGGTTTTTGATTACAGCATTCGCTATGGGGACAGGCGTATTTTTTCTAACTCTATTTTTCATATTTGAGGTACCAAATTTTATCACAAATAGATTACGAAATTTCAAGTATGGCAGTTGATTCGGCATCACTCTCAAAATCTTATCGACCTTTTTGTGTGGTAATTTAAAACTACTATCTATAGTCACTGAAAAGGCCAGTAATATACGATAATAGTCCATCACGTAATTCAATTACTTTAATCCTATTATCTCCATCCAAATTGTTTTGTAAAAAGACATCTAGACCCTGAACTATGTATTGAATATTTGGAAGCGTCAATAATGTCTTCTTTTCATTTGAATTAGGTGCTTGCTGGAGATACATGAGGTATATGAGGTAGCCAGTTGTTAAGTCTTATGAGATAGATATTGATGTTATTCCCTTATTCCATGAATTTGGAGTTTTTTTGAAACTAATGCCTTCTAGTCTCCCCCCAAGGGATTAATGAGCCACATTCATTACGTGTTGACTATAATGTCTTCAAAAATACCTAAAAAACCCTTTTTCCATTGCAAGTATGGCTTCTATCTAGTCTTCTCATAGCCGATGCATACCAATCATAGAAGTAACAACACTACCAAGGTACCATAAGTAATTTCTTCTCGATAGTACTTTGACTATTATATGGTTGTACGTTGATAAACGCAAATATGCTTTAAACTGGTACAAGTTACGAGTAGCGGTAGTGGGAGCATGCGCATTTCAGGTAAATTTGCATTTCTAGTACTTGGCTTGTTAGTATTTAGCATAGCAAGTTCTGCGTTAACTCATTCTGTAAATGGTGCAAGTACTCAAAATAATATTACTGAGACAGCAGCTTCAGATACTAATGTGACAACCAATACTGTAATTCAAAAGCTAGACAGCCATGACACAAATGTGAGCGAATTACAATCAACTAATTCAGATCCATTCAAAGAGACAGATTCGATTTCGAATACCAACCTTTCAGATGCGTTAAAATCCCAGGACAAACATTCTACTGACAAGGATGATTCTAAATCCTCTTCATCTTCTTCTCAGCAAGCAAGTGATTCTTCATGTTCCAATGATGGGAATGACAATTGTAAGGTCGATCAAAAATCTGTGAAAAAGAATAATGATTCAAAAAATAAAGATAGTACGGTTGTAAAGGAACAAAAACAAAAGGCTAGGCAAGACGTTAAATCGATCAAGGACAAAATCAAGTCGGATATAAAGAATCGTTTTAAACTTCCAATTGATATACCATTCCCGTAGATGGGAAACTGAATAAAGATAGAAAGTCCAACCTGACTATTTATAACATGTTTGGATAACAGAAAAACTGAATACAAAGAAGTACTCAGATAGAAGACATCTGCCCATAGCGAATGAATGAGTCGTACTGCAATGAGTATGCCAGTGAATCTCAGTCGCACTAAACTATTTAGGTGACGTGGGTTAATTAATGCTGGATATATGTTACGTGACATGCTGAGGAACCGATGGAAAACTATTGTCATACTTGTTGGGCTATGGCTTGTTTTCTTATTCCCAATTCCAATCCTTCCTTTCTGGGGTATACATTTAGATGAAAATACCCTTGAAACAGTGATCATAATCAGTCTCATTGTATCCATTCCCTTCACATTTCTGGCCTTATTCATAAATAAAGGGGAACATAAGGATTCTGAGATAGATAAAAGCTAAAGATTATTATTATGAGTATCAGCTCGAAATTCTAACTAATTACAGTTCTATTCTCGCCTGTTGGATTAGCATTATTATGTGAGTACCCAATGCTATCCTGTTACCAAGGAATGGGCTTTTTATATCTGAAAAAGCCTCCACTCCGCCCACTTTCACCTAGTATGGCAAAATGCACAATATCTTTGGCAGCAGCTTCGGGAGTTACAGGGGCCATGGTTCCACCCATTTCAGTGCTGACCCAACTCGGACATACCGCATTTACTTTAATGTTACTATCTCTTAGTTCTTGTGCCATAATCAAAGTAAGAGCATTGAGTGCTACCTTGGAGATTCTATATGCGGCTACTTTTCCTCCCATCTCGCTCATTGCTCCATATCCAGATGAGACATTTACTATCCTGCCATATCCATTTTTTCGCATTAATGGAACGAAAGCCCTACACATATGAAAAGCACCATAGAAGTTAACTTCTAATGTATCTCGCATAATCTTTTCGTCTACATCAAAAACGCTTACCCTTTCGTCCAGATAAACTCCAGCATTATTTATCAGGATATCGAGTCTTCCGTAAGTAGCGACAATCCAATTACGAAGCAATTCAATCTCGTTAGTATCAGTAACATCAAGTTTATGAAATACAATTTTATCTCCGGAATTTAATTTGGATAATGCACGTCGACCTTCTGCGTCATTTCGACATGTGAGTACAACCTTACAGCCAACACGAGCTAATTCCTTACAAATTTCATATCCAATTCCACGATTTCCCCCAGTAACAATCGCAATATATCTTTCCTCAGACATCAGTTACCCGTAACATTATGCCAGTTCTTATTTTGTTTTTTCTTTGTTGAGCTGTACTATTATATTCAAAAGATACTCTTGTGAATGGTTGTTACCTTGCCTCTGCTAGAAATCTGTGGAAAAGGCGTTTCCTGAGGGTTATGGGAGGGAGAGCTACAGCCTTCTCAACTATCCAATGTTCTTCTGAGTCATAGGTTTACAAATATTTTCTGTTAATCTCATGTCATTTATTTCCCTATTTTTACCAACAAATGCTTGGCATTGCTGCTCTAGAGCTTGGGTATCTGCTGATATGCCCGTTCCACTGTAGCATCTAGCAGCACCCTCTGCTATTGGTGGTGTGCTAGTGTTGTTACCACTATAAAGTGCAGCCAGATACATATTCTTATCTTTTGAAGGAACTGTAAACTCGGCATTAAAGAGACCTTCGCCATTTCCAAGCGTGTTTGATTCACCACTAGTCATGGCAGTCGTAGAATTTCCAAGCTTGATATTTGTCTCGAATAACCACATAGTATATTGAGCTTGTGGCGTTACTGGCAATCCCTCAATGGCTAACTTATCAGGTGAGTTCCCGCAATCAAAATAAAGAGTAGTATTCGAAGGACTGGCATAAGCACCAATAATTTTATTCTGTTCATGCAGATAAAATTGCAGTAATAGCACTAGGACAATAACTAATACAAGGACTAGTATTGATGAGAAACACAGGCTAATTTCTCGACAGAAGATTTTCTTGTTCATTGTAAACCAGCATTATTTTCACCTGGTGATTAATAAATTTTAGATCGTTCCACTTTCTATTTCTTCCTTCCGTATATTAGAATTGATATTAAAAACAGATGGTTCGTTGAAGCATTATTGTAGAAATCTGATGTTTCTATCTCCATCTCCATCTCCATCTCCATTCTCTATAATACAACTCCCATATTTGTAAGAACACAGGAATTATTCGGGTTCATTCTAATGTTTTTCAAAACAGTCAATGCTTCTGTGACTCATCTAACATTATCTAAAGATGTTCCTTTGTCGCAAAAAATGGTATCTAAGCTGAAAATCCACTTATGACATCGTTGAATTGTAATGACTTCATCACGTCTCGTGCGTCTGAGAAATAATGTTGGTATCCTGCTCCCCCAGTGTATGTAACTAGATACATCTGATTGCCATGCGAAATAAAAGTTTGATAAGAGTCCATATGAATATAAGGAGAGTAGCTATGTATGCTAAATAAGAAAGAGTGTCCTTTAGCATCAGAAATATTCTCATATCCCAAGTCCGCAACGAGAAGTGCACTTCCCAACAGGCTCTGAAGACCTGAGACACTGTCTTCTATGTAATCATCTAGTGAGTAATCCGGATAAACGTCGTGTATTGCAACAACTACAACCATTTCCCTTATATTGTCATTCATTCCACTCAAAGCAGGTCCGAAAGCAACAGATGACATCTCTGTAGATTCAGCCGTATATCTCTTTATCACTTGCCAGTCTTGGGGATAACTTAAACTAAAACCATAATTATCGCTTTCAAATCTCTTAAGAGATGTCTGATCGGTGTCGGTGTCTAACACCTCCTTCACAATCTTCTTTGCAGAAACGATTGTCGAAGGGTTGGCAATAGATAAAAGTGAAGCAAAAAGTACAACCATTACCAAATAATCGCATAGCCTGTATATCTCAGACGAGTTTAGTTTCAAATCAATCAATAATAAAATACTTTTGCTAGCTATTAACAACTACTAGACAGTACATATTATAGACAAATGAAGAAACCAATATCTTCACAATAGAGCTTACTTTGATTTTCAATAGTCTGATAACCGTCGAGCGTTGAATATATCAAGTTCTAATTCTGTCTTTGTTTTATCGAAATTATGAATCGCCAATTTATGAAGTTAATCAAGAATTTTAAAGACTGTTATAGCATAGCATAACATAGCTAGCTATATAATAGCTAGAACTTTTAAATCGATAACTAAGTTGGCTTTACATCAAGTGCAAAAGCCTAGCAAACCATTTGTAATAACATCGGTTATCATGTTATTGTTTGGTTCTGTTTTGGGTGCTTTATGGATGATGACGCTGTATGGTGTAGCCTTACCACCTGGGCTAATTGACATTATTAGATTGCACAGGTCAGTACAATTTGATGGTTTCATAACGATGCTTATAATGGGCATAGGATACATGATAGTACCTCGATTTAGAAATATTCCTTTACCCTCACCAAAATTAGCATATATTTCGTACGTGCTTATGGTGGGCGCTGTCATTATTCCCATAATGACATCAACATCCTCAAATACGAACACATCACAGTGGCTCACTAACAGTTTCATTGGTGCCTGGATATTTTGTAAGGTAGGTGCTGTTACTATTTTTGGAGGACTCATTATTACTGTTCTGAGAACTCGACCAAAGTTATTGGGAATGGCAGACTATTACATTGCTCTCTCCATAATACTCCTAGCTATACTTACTATTTCTCAAATATTAAATCATGATTACAAGTCAAGTACTATTCAATTATGGTTTATGTTTCCGATAGTCATGATCTTTGGTATCGAATACAAAACGTTACCAGCTTTTGTGGGTTTTGTTAGGCCCAGAAACAGGATGGCAGCTAGCTCCGTGGCGCTATTAGCGGCGTCCGCAGGATTCGGTCTTATGCTTCTTTTTTATAGCAATAGCCAGATAATTGAGACGTTATTTTATTCCACATTTTTGATGGGAGTCATTACTTTCTCATTTGCCCTAAATATCTTTGTGGGATTCGATAATAAACAGATTTTAGAGCTCAGTATGGGCGAAAAAAAGGCTAGATATAGGTACACTCTTGTTCATGTTAAATTATCTTTCATGTTTCTTTTCTTAGGAATTACCCTATCCATAATTTCCCTATTTTTTGCCGATTTATTTTCCTTATACGATATGTGGATACATATAACTGCCATTGGTTTCATAGGCATTACAATAGCATTGTATTTGCCAATGATGTTGCCGCCGATAATTGGTAGAACTGTACGCTTCTCTCACTTTAGTAAAATACCACTTTTTTTGGTCATTATTTCACTTTGCCTAAGGGCTCTGGGACATTTTTTCATACAGGTTTTCCCTCATACGAATGAAATACCATATCTCTACCTAGCAGGCCTACTAGGTATGTCTGGATGGCTAGTGGTATTAGCCATTCTCTCATTTATGTTCATGGTACATCGCTCGATGAGCAGCGTTACAGCAATTGTTAATGAAGACGGTACTTCACCTCTTTAGTAAAATCCACGTACTGTACTGTGAATTGTTTGCTTCATCTTACATATAGAAAACACGGGAATCAAGAGGCGCCTAGACTCTTTTAGCTCTTTAACACTGAAATATCGTAGCAATCCAACTTATGTTGATGGTCGATGAATTTAATGCCTTTGCCCGTTGTTGTGAAAAACTTTCCCTTACGAAGAGTAAGAATGAAAAAATCGACATACTTGGTGTTTACCTATCCAAATTAACTGATGTATCATTACCGATCGCCGTATTGCTATTATCTGGGAA
>JAKEIK010000345.1 GCA_022545895.1 Nitrososphaeraceae archaeon
AAAGCTAGTGGAAATGAAAGGCGATAGCCAATACACTCGAGAAGAAGATATGCTCTATTATCAAGCATCACAAGTTGCCATTTTACCGAAAAATAGGAATGTTACTGTATCTTTGGATGGTGAACCTGTGGGTATACTCCCTGCCATTTTCAAGGTCTATCACAATGCATTGACCATCAAGTGTGAGCCTGCAATAACGTGAATGTGGTGTACATATTGATCTTATTATTATAGGGGAAAAATGTACAGATTTGAGTAAATCAGGAATAAGTCCACTAATCATTGGAGTTATTGCCGTAATAATCATAATTGTAATCCTGATTTTCTTGATTAAGGTGGTTGTTCCTTTTGTTGTTGGTATAATTATCCTCTTAATAATAATAGGTGTAGCCTTTTGGATTTACCAGAAAATGAGAAGACCATAGGATAATTAAATGGTAACTAAAAACTCAAAGCACACCATAACTGTTTATAATGAAAATGAAGTTAAGGAACTAAATGATACTCAAAACATACAAGGTGAAGACAAAATATGGATAGACTTAGTTGATCCTACAGATGATGTTCTTCAAACTTTTGTAGATCAATTCCATCTAGACCAAAGCGCTGTTGAGCTATTTACTAATAAGTCCAAGAAATCGCAAATCAGAATTCTAGAAGATCACACATTTACTATTTTATTGGATATAAAATACAAGGATTCGAAGACTGTTGTTACTGAAGGCGTGTACTTGTTTTGCGGCAAGAGATGGTTGATAACGATTCATTCAGCAGAAGTTGATCTGTTAAAAAGCACACGCAAACTGCTTGAACATGAAAACAAGAAGCTGGCGAAGGACTCTATAGAGGCCTTATATTATAGCATCTTATCAGAATTAATCGGGAGATACGAGCAGGTTCTAACTGCCGTAGAGCTAACTATGACTGACCTGGAAGAAAAAGCACTAACTGAGCCTGCAAAGGAGACTATAAACTATCTTAGCATCTTGTCCAGACAACTTATTGTATTCCGAAGACATTTCTGGCGCATTAGAGATGTCGTTAACTTTCTGACACATATTGAGAAAGACACCGAAGAAGTGAAATACATTCAAATGGCATATGACAATATTACACAACTTATAGAATTAGTCGAATCTTATCGTGATACGATTAATTCAGTGAGAGACCTTTATATCGCAAATATTTCTTTGCAAATGAACGATACAATGAGAACATTGACTATCTTTGCAGCCATCTTGTTACCTCTTACCCTTGTAGTTGGCTTTTATGGTATGAACGGTCTAGACTTGAACGACCTGTCAAGCTTGCCATCCGGTTTCCTAATAATAGTTGTAACGATGATCATCATTACGGCTGCTTTATTCTACCTGTTCATCAAAAAGAAGTGGATTAAGCTTCAAGGAAACAAAGTTCTTCCTAAGAAAGATGAAAAGGAAATTAAAAATAAAAATTTGAAATAATTGAATCTACTTTGCTCCTACTCCTTCCTTTATTTCACCACTTATGTTG
>JAKEIK010000038.1 GCA_022545895.1 Nitrososphaeraceae archaeon
CCATACTTGCTATCTCTTTCGATTTCGAACTCTGAGAACTCATGAAATATTACGTAACGAATGATCTCCAGTATAGGATTATTCTGGGAAATTCCTACAGGGCAGTATCCTTTATTGATCTTATTCCGTATGGCGGATTCGTTATCATGGATAGTGATACTACTTGACGGTTGACTTTTACTCATTTTACTAGAAATACTAGAATCCTGAGTAGAATCTTCGGTGAGCCCCAGTTTTGACGGTTCTGAGAGTCCAGGTAATAGATGATGATGTACCGAAACTGGAACTTTCCAACCTAACTTTGGAAATATCTCTCTGACGAGCATATGGATTTTTCGTTGATCTAGGCCTGCATGGACAATATCTAGGTCAAGGGCTCTTATATCTACGGATTGCATTGAAGGATACAGCAGCTGCGAAAAATCAAGATTCTCTTTCTTTGTCCTTCCCATTATAGTCAAGGCTCGCATTGTCCTTGATAATGTCATGTGTTTAGAGAACTTAACAAAATCCTTCCAATATTCATTAGAGGTATCGTACATAGATGATCCCATTATTACGTTTACACCAGGGCAAAAAAATTTAAACGCCTCAGAATAGTATTCTGACACTTCCTTTATTTTTTCCCAGTCACGATCTAACTTATTATTAATATAAGTGTGCCAGTCGGCTAAAAAGACATTACATTCAACCTGAGCGTTTAAAAAATCGTTGATCTTGTATCCCGTCAAAATCAGGCTTCCCAAATGTAATTTACCTGAGATTTCTAATCCGATATAATGTCTGGGTCTGTTTACGGTCTCAAACATTTTTCGGAGTTCATCTAGCAGCACTATTTCTTCTGTTGGTTGTCTCTTAACCAGATCTAACCTTTTTTCTATGTCCATGGATCGGTTTAAGGTTCTTTGATAGGAACTATTATCTTTAACTTGTACATAACGAGATGTCGGGGATGTGCATACGCTCGTAACCTAATTTCGAGCTGGAAGCAGACCATAATGTTCTGCTATTTCCGAAGTGATTGTAAAAAAAACTAAAATTAGTGAATTGCGATGGCTAGACCCGTTCAGATAGTTTTTTGAAGTATGATATAATAGGTGTCCTGACGGAAGTTTGTAAGGTTACTAGAGCAAAATCAATTTGACATGTAAAGGTCTTAGCTAGAGGGCTAGTTTAACTGGATTCTAAAAAGGTGGAATTACCTCCGTGCGATTGGGCAAATTAGGACTATCACCATTCTATTGCATGATTTACCGTCAATATATCGACAGTAGAACACAGAGCAAAATGATGTCCATAAACTAAAAATTTTCGAGTTCTGGTCATTTGTTCGCATAGATATAAACACTTAGGTTGATTTCTCGGTTCAAAAATAAATAAAACTTTAATGAGAAAGATGTTTGATCAGATAAATGGAAAAGCTTAGAGATCTTGTTGGAGGACAGATAGTAGGCTCTGGTTCAGATTTTGTTGTAATATTAAAAGGCTCGAAAAGAGTCTTGATACAATTTGACTCTCACAAATTAGTAGAATTGAAAAAAGCCACTACCCCATACGGGTCAGATTGTTAAAATTCTCCAAATGACGGGTAATGAGTATAATATTGTAAAAAGTTAAATTTAGATTCAGAACAATCTTGCATATTTGAAAAATAAGACAACTGTAGAGGTCATAAACAAAGACTCTAAGAACGTTAGCTCTTCCCATCAAGTAAATTCAAACTACAAGAGCAAGATACGTTATGACAAGAAAGCCGAATCAGAGTTTTTCGTTGACAATTCAGCTCTTGCTGGCTTCACTGGTGAGCGAATTTTATACATGGCCGTAAGAGAACTTCTAGAAAACGCTTTAGATTCATGTGAGAGTAGCCACATCCTCCCGGTTATTCATTTACAACTAAGAATTCTAGATCCAGACAACGATATGTGGATTATTTCTTGTAAGGATAACGGAGTAGGTATACCATCTGAGAAAGTTCCTGTTGCGGTCTGTTCATTCCTTACGTCAGGCAAATATGTGGAAAAACAGCAGCGTGGTCTTTTTGGTGTGGGTCTCAAGATGATTGCTGCTTTTTCTACAAAAGATACAGATCATCCACTTCGAGTGTGGTCCAAATCACATGATGAACCTGAGTCTTACTTCGACCTTCGAACAGACATAGGAACTAACAAACCAATAGTACTTTCAAGAAGGATTGTTAACAAGACCGAGTGTGAAATAGAGGGAGAATCTGGTTTTAAGGTAGAAGCTGTGTTACGAGCCAGATTATCTCCGGTTACTAAGAATAAGATTCATGATTACATAAGTCATACAAGCGTCGTTAATCCTTACGCAGTTCTTAATTTTGAATCAGACGAAGGAGTAGTTGCTTTCGAAAGAAGGACTTCGGTGATGCCCAATCCGGCTAAGGAAGTGCTTCCTCATCCTGCTGACATGGATCTGAAGACTTTGAGAAAGGCTATTGTCAACCATGCATATCAAAAAACTACACTTCATGGAGTACTCTGCAATTCATTTCAAAAGATGTCTGCTGAAAAAGCAAGAGAAATTGTCGTTAAAGCTGGTTTGGAATTAAAATTGGCTGATAAGTATAATGAACATGAATTAATTAGAGTTGTGAACGTGTGTAAGCACACAAAATTTCAATCACCAAATACCGATCATCTGAGTCCTATAGGCGAGAAAATTCTGACTGCAGGTATGACCTCTGAATACACTGTTGTCCTAAGAAAAGATATTCATGAAGATTCAGGTCCCCACACACAACTCTCTGCTAAAATATTGAAGCCTTCCTTGACTGCATATTCGTCAAGGACCTGTGTAATAAATAACCGCCCTACTATAGTGGAGTGCGGTATTGCATATGGAGGAGACTTGGGATCTTTCAAATTATATAGGTTCGCTAACAAAATACCTCTCCTTTATGATGAGGGCTCTGACGTCGCGCGTGAGGTAATCTCTGAGGTAGAAATAAACAAGATGGGCATTTCAAAAAAAGAAGTGAAAGAACAATTTCGAAATGCAGAGACTAGATCGGATCGAGCGATTGAATATTTGCCTATCCACATATTCTTTCACATTTGTTCCACCAAGATCCCTTATAAAACGGCAGGAAAGGAGAGCATTGCCGCAGAAGGTGATTTGAAGCGTTATATGAAGTCATGTTTATCTGACCTTTATAGAAAGGTAAGTGCACAAATAAGGAGGGAATTGAAGATTAAAGAAAATGAGAATAAATTGAGATTATATAAGTTCTACATTCCATTCATAGTAAATGCAATATCCGATTCTATTAGAATCGATGTAAAAAAACTGACATCCGCTTTCAACGGGCTTGCTGTAAAATACATAGGCAACGAATTGGCTGTAACGACCAATCCAGGTGCTTTTGCAAACCCTGCTGAAATAGAAGTGGGGTTATCTCCCAAGGGAAAGATTATCGGAGGCATTAAATCATCAAAAAAGGCACTTTATCCGGATAAACGAACTGTGGATAAGACCCCTAATCGGAGCGGTAGACATGAGACGAAGGAGAAGCATGAATCAGACTTCGAGAATGATAAAAAAAGTACTCAGATAACTTTAGACGCATTCAGGAAATCTAAGCTAAGAAAAGTGTAGCCATATGCCCACAAGAGATAAGAGACATCAAGAAGTAATTACTAGAATAAAGGCGATAATGAAAAACATATCCGATGACGTTCTTTTGAGGCAAACTATGCCTGCTGTTGAGCTGCCCAAAATAGGTTACGATAATACTATCTGGTCTGACCAAAAAAGGATGCTTACTATAGGTAACAAAACTGTTCAGGTGGGACCCCATAGTGCAAAAAAGATTCCGACTTTTTCCCAGTATCTTGTAATGGCCAATGCCGTAAGAAGACTATTGGATGAGGAAATGGAAAGCACCATACGAGGCATGTATTATGCGACACTGAGTACCGTGGGAGATGAAAAAAATAAGCAGAAATTCTGGAATAGTCAAGAAGATTCCGATGATGCTATCAAAGCTATAGAGCTTATGACAAATGTTCCGCGAGAAGAATTTTCTGTTACATCCAAGCCAAAGGGTATGATCTCTGGACCTATAAATCTCTTAGTTGGAGGCGACTTAATTGATTGCAATCTAGGGAGCAGAGCAACTTCACAACTGATACCAACAAACATTCGGGACCTAGAGATAGTTGATGTTAAAGCTGATTTTGTAATGGTGGTAGAAAAAGATACTGTCCTGAATAACATAAGAAAATCTGGATTCATCAAGAAATATAATGCAATTTTAATGACAGGTTCAGGAGAACCAGATAGAGCGACTAGGATGATGGTCAAGGCATTGAATGAAAGATGGAAAATGCCAGTTGTCATTTTTGCTGATGCGGATCCTTGGGGACTGGGTATAGCACTTCGCTACAAAATTGGAAGTGAATCGCTGAGTTATGATAGTGATAGACTTGTTACTCCCGATGCCAAGGTTCTTGGAATGATGTTTTCTGATATCTACGAATACAATATACCAGAAGTAGCGAGGCTAGCTGCCACTGATGAAGATATTAATAGAGCTAATGACATGAAAAAGAAACCATGGCTTCAGGATCGGCAATGGAAGAAGGAGTTAAACTTATTCCTGGAACACAAAGAAAAATGTGAATTAGACGCTTTTTTCAAACATGGATTCAAGTATCTTGCTGATACCTATCTGCCAGATAAATTGCGTGAGGCAGGAATTATATAGCTGGAATGGGAGAACAATCTTCCACTGAGCATAATAATCGCAAGTCAGTCCTTAATAGTGTAAATTGCATGTGGATACTATTTCTTGTGGAAACTTGGTCGAAAATATAGTCATGCATGATATGTAAACTCGTTTATTCCATTCAGAACTGTCTGTTCTTACTACATAGAATAGGACCCAAATCATCTTGCCCTATGATTCAAGTTTCTACGACTTGAACTCACTAAGTCTTTCCTTTCTTCTAGTAACAATCTTGATTACCACCAAGATCATCAAAATCCACAAAGAAGCAAGAATCACATTGGTCATGTTAATGTACATGAATGGAATAGCATCAGCAAGATTTGAGGAAATTTTCTGGACTGAATTGTGCATATCGATCAAGGCTGTATTGTAAGATGCACTATTTGGTTCCAAATAAGAAACAAGCCTTCCGCGTAAAATCAAAGCATCAAGTTCGTTCTGTATTGAGCTAAAGTCTGTCTTGGCAGTCGCAAAAGGCCACACAGGATTTCCTTCCCTAGGTAGATTTTGTCTCGCAAGATTGACGTAATCTACAAACAAATCCGGCGTCTGTGTTGTTTCTGCTCTTCCAAGATATGCAACTGCTTTGTCTATCGGATAAACGGTATTTTGGTATCCTACATAAGCGATGATGCCACTTGCTAACACAAAAAATACAAGTCCGATACCGATAACTTTTGATTGTTTTCTATCCATTGAAAGATCCCTTTGTCTAGACACCGAAGTATGGACCAATGATTTTGAGTAACTTCTTGTATTTATAACATCCTCTTCTTTTGCATAACTCTCCCCATCATTCTTTGTCGAAGTATAGGGATTATTTTCGTTCGGAAATTGGAACTGATGTAGGGATCTCTTTTTGTCATACTTCCCACTAGATTGCACGAAGCTAATGTATGCAACATAAATGAATCCCAGCGTTTGTATTCCAATCACTGGCATAAGGAGAGCATTACCTGAAAAGAATGATATTAATAATGCGATGCACCCATACACAGAAAAAAATATTTCTAGGAGTGTAGTTTTTGTAAATGGGATGATATAGGATTTATTATTCCACTTTTGATTTTTTTGTACGATACCAAATTTTGGTGTTCTCAAGAATTCATTTTTTTTACCAATCAGGGCGTCAAATACAGCAATTGTATTGTTAATTGATATTCCAGTGGCGAAAAAAATCAAGAACAAATATTGTATTGCTTTATTCCTCCAGCTTGTTCCCCATATCTTCCTTATCATGAAAATGTAAGTTGCCGGTCCTATTAGCAAGTAGATAATTATTCCTAGTACAGGAGACCAAGCTGAAGATTGGATTTTATAGTTCATGATCAATAAAATAGGAAAAATGAGAAATTGTATCAAGAACAAGGGGTTGATAATATGCTTTGTCAGCTGAATGAATGCCTGTATTTTTGTATCCAATGATATCCCCCCATGACAGATAACTTTCATCAATAATTTTGACGCAACTTGTACTGATCCCTTAGCCCACCTGAACTGTTGTCGCTTAGCAGCGTTCATTTGAACAGGAAGCTCTGCATTCACTATTAGATCTTCTACAAAAATGCATTTCCATCCCTTCAGCTGAGCTCTATAGCTCAGATCAAGGTCTTCGACGAGTGTACCAATATGCCATCCGCCAGAGTCAACTATGCAAGAAGCTCTCCAGATCCCTGCAGTCCCATTAAAATTCATAAACAGATGAGATGTACTTTTGGCCTTTTGTTCGATTAGGAAGTGCAAATCAAGAGATACAGCTTGGGCGCCTGTCAATACGGAAAAAGTTTCGTTAATATGTCCCCAACGACATTGTACTAATCCTATATTGGTGTTGCCGAAGTATGGTAATACTCTTGAAAGAAAGTTGCTCGGTGGAATAAAATCTGCGTCGAAAATCGCTATAAATTCTCCTTTTGCTGTCTTCATACCTTCTTGCAATGCCCCTGCTTTAAAGCCGGTTCTGGAGTTCCTACGAATAATTTTTATGTCATACCCTTGTCGCATATATGCTTCAACTGCAGAATCAATTATTTCCGATGTTTCGTCGTCGGAATCGTCCAGCACCTGTAGTTCCATCTTGTCTTTAGGATAGTCAATCCTGCACACAGCTTGGATCAACCTAGTAGCTACGTACTTTTCATTGTAAATTGGTAGCTGAATGGTTACATCCGGAAAATGCGAATTCGATATTAAATTTAAAGTCTGGTTTGCTAGCTTCTCATGGCCTATATTTCGTCTGGATCTATAACTCAGATAATGAAAGTTAAGGGTATATATTGTCATTACCCACGCAATAATCATGAAAATGACGAACAGGATTCCCCCGGTTTCTGACATTCCTAGTAGCCTCTCAATAAAAAAGTACAGTAACTATTTATAGTCACCGAAAAAACTATAATACGCTCATTTTGTGAATATCTTCACGCATTGAGGCGGACACACATTCTCACAGGCCATACAGAATATACAGTCCTTCTCTCGAATCATGAATGGCTTTTTATCAGATGCTGGATGTCCAGGGGTGTCTAGCCACTCATAGACATTGACAGGACACGCTTCTATACATGCGCCATCAGCAACGCATATGTCAAAATCCACACATACCTCTGTTCCCCATATTCCCAACTGTCCAGGAGGATCTATAGGTCCCCACACGTTTATGCCTTGAAATTGTCCAACAATTTGTCGTTTCGACTTGAACGATTGATCAATGGGTCCTTCTACCTTAGTGTAGGATGTTCCAGTACCGGTAAGAGATATTGAAGTGTTGCCGCTACCTGATGAAGCGGATGCTACACCTAGAGTGGGTTGAGGTGTAGGAACCGATGCGTTTGAAGGAATTTGATCCTGAGGTAAAGTTTGAGGGGCAGTGGCGGTTCTGACGGTTGGGTTCCTCTTAAGCGGAGTCATCTCATCAATCTTTATTATAGCATCGTCCATAGACAATTTCTGTGTTTTTTGATAATACGCAATCAATTTATCACATATTTTTGAATTCCAAATTACGGTGTCAATAATCATCTTTGCGTTGGCATCGGCCTTTTGTCTATAATTCTTGATCCAGTATACATCGCCAAATGATTCAATAGGCTTGATTTGGTAGATAATATCAACAACTTCCCCCGTAACAATTTCTACAGTAATATCCAAATCGGCAGACAGTTCCTTCTCAGTTACTGGATTAACTCCGTTTTCTGACCACTTGTATGTTGCATAGATACGATCGGCATATGTATCGACCTTGAAACCAGAACTCTTGAGACTATTCATTACTGTTGAAATCTCTGAACGCGCGGTTAATTCTATAGGGACCCTAAAGATTCCTAAGCGCGAGGCATGAAGTGGATAAACGCCTCGCTTGGCCACGTCAGAAAGCATGACCCAAACTCTGTCATTTAACAGGAGAGACATTGTTTGAACCTATGTCTGCAGGTGCTAAAAGCATTTCGTTTGATCCTGAATTATTCAACTTAACACGTTAAATTCTTGTATAATCCAATTTTGCGGCCTCACTCTAGCGGCAAAAGAGATTTCTTAGAATGCTAGACTTTTAAAAAAAACAAACTAGTAGAGACAGTGTCTGTCAAAATCGATGCTGTGAAACCTACCCTTGTCATTATTTCAATTTGTTCATCAATATTCTTTTCAATTACGTTTAAACCTCGCTTTGTTTTAACTTCCAAAACTATCCTTAGGCCACATTCGTAAATGATTTAGATTCTTCCATACTTCATAAATATTTTTTTGTTGATGCATCCTAATCAAGTATTGATGTCCAGTCTCTTCTATTTTTCAATTGGATTTCCTATCATATTAACCCATTTAGTCCATCATCCATCATAGTTTCGAACAGAGGCATACCCAAGAAGATATTTCAATACAAACCACGTATGTGAGGACCGTTCTCCTATACGGCAGTAGCAAATAACATTTTTGTCAGGTGTCACACCTTTTTCAATGTATAATTTCTTTAAATCTCCAAGTTCCTTGAACGTTCCATCTCTGGTACTCTCCAACTCTCTCCTAACATCTGAAAAGTATGCTCTTATTCCTTCATTCGGTGGGGTTGCATGATAACTTGAATTCTTAGGGCGCGGAATTGATTTGGAATACTCTTTTCCTTCTGCCTCTCATTTTTTCCATTCACCATTCATTATCTTTAATTTCTTGTGGCCATAGTAATTGAAAATCCAGAAGGTAAAGGCAGCAAACCAGTTATTGAAGTCGCCATAAAGTATCAACTCGCTATCGGATCTCATACCAACTCTAGACATCAATTCTTCAAATTGCTGCTTACTCAAAATATCATGTCTCTGTGCGTCATTCATGTCCTTTTTCTACCATACTAAATTCGCATTTGGCAGATGACCTTCGTAGTATGTTGTATGCGGTTTCAGGATCGTAGTTTACTTCAGGGATAACAACATTTTGATTGCTAAGATTTTCCTGAACCCATGAAGTATCGCAAAGCGAACTAGGTCTATATTAGGATTCTAGCGTCATTCGCTATCCATGAGCATTGTGTGCTCTTAAAAGGCTTTGTCAGCTACTACGTATTGATGAAATTTCAATGTCGTGATGGCACGGCAAGATGGATGATTTACACATGTAGAAGAAGGTCCCCTGATACCAGAAATTCTCTTTATAAGAAACAAGAGACATATTAATCATCAACGTTATCTTAAGGAGGTAAGCTTGCTAATTATGCAAAAGCACTTAAATTATGATCTACAAGACCTCTACCGAGGGCCGGTAGTTTAGTCTGGTAGAATACCTGCCTTGCTTGCAATAGAAAGAACTTCATTGCAGAGGAGACGTAGGTGGTCGTGGGTTCGAATCCCACCCGGTCCACTCCATACAACCATTCTGAATAAATCATTATTACTGTACCGAAAAATAGGTATTGAATTCATTGAGCGCCGCGTGTCTAGGATCAATCTAATCAATGTGTTCTACTTCCAACTAAACTTGCATAGTTTTGATTTTTCTGCTCAATTTGGGAGATTGTAAACCTAGTTGATTCCTCTCATTTCTTCTAGTAAATTAATCAACATATAACTTTTGCAATAATATCATTCTTATTTGTTACCACCTAGTGTAAAGCACTCTAAATATAACATATTAAAAAAACAAAGTCAATGAAAAAGATGAATTGCTTGTCAATATTCATTGCTGCAATACTATTAGCAGGTACCCTGACTTTGATTTCAATACTGGGAACACAGTCAGCAATGGCAGATGATAATAATAGCCATAATAAATTAAAAATAGATCAAGGAGCAAACCAGGAGAACGATTGTAAACTAAATAATGAACTAGACAAGAAGGGTGCTAGCGCTAACACTTTTGCCTGTGCGAATCTTGCATTCAACATAGTGTGCTTACCAGAATCTGTTTGTATCCTACCAAACGAAGATACACCACTAATACTATCTACCCCCTTCTAGCTTTCGACCTTTTTTATTTTATCCATTTTGTAATATAATCGTAAGAGACATCGACAACTTAAAATATACTTATACTAACACGTTAGAGAATCGGTCTGGTCATTGTCAATATCAACATATGAATGACTATTACAGTAAGAGTTAAGTTGGACATAGTGCGTTATGGAGTGATGTCATTATTTGGCGGAACGGAGGGTGGGAATACAAATAAGAAGAAGTATGTCAATTTAACTTTAAGTATAAAACAAACTGTGTTGGAACGAGCACATCATAGATGTCAGGGATGTTCGGTTAAGTTTAACGGAAGTAATGGGCCTTACTTTGAACATATCAATGGTTCTCGGAAGGACAACAGGCCAGCAAATCTTCGAGCACTCTGTGAAAAATGCTTTGAACCAGTTAAAAAGAAGGAGAGTAGAAAAGGAATACTTGGCACCGTGCTAAATAATTTCGGATTAATTTTTGGAAAATGAGATAAAGCACGCAATATTCTTTTTGCTGTTTGATTCCTTTTTTCCATTTCAGATCTTTGTACTTGGAATGTATCTGCTCATTACCTATTAACAAATCTCGGATTAACTAGCTAACGCCATCGATTCTCTCAAATTTTAGAAGTCAAAAATAGTGACCGGTGATCCTGGGAACAAAAGTGCTCAATCTTTGCGACTCCGTAATTTGAATTACCTTCAACATGTGGCCAGCCATCTCCTTCAAAAGTATGGCCGCAGTAGGCACAAGTTTTCTTCATTCCTAAATTGGTTCTACAAAGTAACATATAAGCCGCATGATTGTGACATTTTATGTTACTTTTGAGGATATTAGTTTCGTTATGATGACATATACTACTTACTACTGATGAACATGCTCAAGTAGCGCGGCTCTAAGAGCATCCTTGAGCTGCTATTGTATTGAATTTCGTTTGAGGGTATCTCGATAACGAACACTCTGGAAGCGAAACTGATTAATAAATTGCCATGTTATTCCCATTCATATTATTGAACTTATATAAGCAGCATAAAAGAATAGAAGATCGACCAATTTCTAACGAAGATTTGCTAATTCCATTTGAGAAGTGGCTGGTCGCTTTATCTAAAATGGATTTAAGCAAGGGTAACTTGATACTAAGGGAATTTTATGCTCAGGGATATTTCGAAGCGTATGATATTGTAATGACCTATGCAGAAAAAACTAACAGTGAAGTGGTATGGTTTAAGGAGAAGCGAAATTGTGGTTATCCTGAAAGCAACATCAACTTCCTAGGGCTGGAGCATTTTTGTACTTACTGTAACAGAAAGTTTAGTAATCGAGAGCCTATTCCTTGTCTGAAAGAAAACTGCTTGTCACATTTCTGTTCTGACAAATGTTTTCAAGATCATATCCATCTGCGTAAGCATCACCAATAATTTAGTAGAATTGGATTATCTGATATCAACAGCTTCCGAATAGTACTTTTTCACTCCACATAGTGGGAGCCATATAACTTAGTTCATCTAAGACAGACTAGTGTTATCGTCGGTGAAGTCCGCAGCGACCCAAGATTACTTAAATATCTTTCAATTATAATCCCATGTTACGTCTCCTCACTTCTCGAGTAATTTGTTATTAATTTTTTCTCATTATCAAAGTAACAATTTTTATTCTTTCGGGATCAGCTTTAAATTGATCCAAAAATTGCGAAGAAAAATGAGATGGTACTCCATCTATAGTTCTTAATTTGAATCCTATAGATTTGAAAACTGATTCTAACCAATATTTCCACGCTACAAAATCAGACGGTGAAACTGGTTGAAAGAGATCGTCAGTTAGTTCTGTGACGAGAATTAGTGAACCTGTTTCCTTCAATTTCTTGAGTACAATTTGATAGAAAGGTACCCATAATTCTTGGAAATCATTATCGATATAGCGAGGAGCGGGCAATACTGCTATAATACTATCTATTGATTCGTCTGGAAAATCTGGCAACAATACTTCAAACGAATTATTAATAAAATGCATGCTATCTTTTTCTATTAAATCACAGGATTTCTCATATTGCGAAGTGTCTAATTCTATACCTATTGCTAGTGTGTTCCTACTAGTTTCCTCCCCAACAAGCTTCTTTAAGAGTCGGCCATCGCCCGACCCCAATTCAACAATTACCTTTTCATATTTACTAATTTCTGATAAATCCCTCTGAATCAAGAAGGTAAGAAGCTCTCGTATTATTGCGATTTTAGCAGTTCTGATTCAAGCAATTGTTGGACAAGTTGAACTACTTCTTGCTCTACTTGTTGTCTTGGTAATCCTAACTTTGATGAAAAATGGTCTGCCAATTGAGTTATCGTTTTTGTTCCATCACAACTATCCCAAAAGTCTACTATTGCTTGATTAACCATATGGCCATGTTCATTGTCGTTAATAAGTATCAATGAACCATCTTCTTGCGTAATTAACTTCCCTTTGGCCAGCGGTTGATATTTTTCGTAGTCTATTTGAAACCTGAGCTTTGGCTTTCCAAACCCCAGTTGGTCACGAACAGAGGGTTCTATTTTATCTACACTCCAGGGAGGATCCCACACGATTGAGACATTTACGCCAGCAACACCGTTTATTTTACCAACATATCTCTTGACATCGCTTACCAAAGTATCATGTAATGGACATCCTCGAGTCGTCATAGTCATTTCAATGTCAATATTGTTCTCTTCGTTCACTTTTACACCATATATGAGGCCCAAATCAACCACGTTAACTGGAATTTCAGGGTCCATACATTTTCTTAAAGCTGAGTAAACTTCTTCTTGTGTAACTTTGTCCGGCATCTCTTAATAAAAGAGGTTTCAGAGATTAAATACTTTATCTATCTACCCTTTATGTATTTAAAATTTTTTTTAAAAGGCGGCTGCAAAATACCTTCCTCTGTAATGATCCCCGCAATAAGCTCAGGTGGTGTGATGTCAAATGCTGGATTCAACACGTCTACTCCTTTAGGTGTAATTACGCGATTTCCGACTTGTAGTATTTCTCTTGCATCTCGTTGTTCAATTACTATATCACCGATATCACTTTCCAAGTCGAAAGTTGACATAGGAGCAGCAACATAAAAAGGAATCATGTGTCGATTGGCCATAACAGCAACTTGATATGTCCCAATTTTGTTAAATACATGTCCAGTTCTCAACACTCTATCTGCACCCACTATTACTCTACTAATCATTTTTTGAGACATTACATATCCCACAGCTGTGTCTGGGATTAGACAGACATCAATTCCATCATGCTTCAGTTCAAAAGCAGTAAGCCTTGAGCCCTGCATGACTGGCCTGGTTTCGGTTGCAATTACACGTACCTCTTTTCCGCTTTTCCGTGCAGCCCGAATGACACCAAGAGCCGTACCATATGCGACTGTCGCAAGAGAACCTGCATTACAATGTGTCAAGACTACTTCTCCATCATTTATCAGCTCTGCTCCGTACTTCCCCAGCTTTTTGTTTGTGCTAACATCGTCCTGAGCAATCTTTAAAGAATAGTCAAGTATCCCTTTACGAATTTGATTAACGGAATTCCCTTCTCTCGCCTTCTTCATAACTAGATCTAAGGCCCATACGAGATTAACCGCTGTAGGTCTAGTTCCTCTTAGGAGTGTATAAGCAATTTCCATATCAGACAGTAATTCAGCAGTACTACCAGCTTTGCTCTGAAACGATGCGAGACACAATCCAAAGGCCGCTGCAACACCTATTGCTGGTGCTCCCCGAATAATGAGACGTTTTATGGCCTTGGCGATATCTTGGTATTTGGTATATTTAACGTATTCAAGCTTTTTAGGCAACTTTGTCTGATCAATCATCACTACCTTTCCATCTTCCCACGACACAGTGAGAAGTGAATTATCCATCACGTACTTTTTGTTGTGGCCCAATAATTGGTAAGGTCCAATCATTATTATAATAATTTACTGCATCAAAATAACACAAGCAATTTGTGTATATGTTTAGAAGAAAATATAGACAGATACCCTAAAGAAATTGGATGATTCAGAACCCCCGATAAAGCTTGACTGACATGTTCCAGAGGAGGAATGTGAATGTGGTTCTACCACTCGCTCCACAATCCAAATTGACATTGTCTGAATAATGTTGACATGTGTTTTTTCCTTCGTTAACTGATTTTCGCAGAAAGCTATTTGAAATTCGGAATGAACTATAATTTTAAATTCTAATATCACAGAGAATATGACATTTTGTATAGTAACACTTCCCGATGAATACCCTATAACCGAGGCTCTATGATTTCACCGATTGTTTGATTTAATGCAGCTTCGGCTATGTCAGAGGAATGTTCTGCCGTTCTTCTAATATCTTCTAAAATTAGTTTTATATTTACAAGATCATAATCACGGACCTTCTCCCTGTCCA
>JAKEIK010000346.1 GCA_022545895.1 Nitrososphaeraceae archaeon
GAAAATGGGTTGCAATACGCAATGTCCCTGCTATGTGCTGTTGCTATAGCATCGGCCAGTAATTTTCTCCTAAACAAGAAATTGACCTTCAAGGATAAATTGTGGGGGTAAGACTACATCCTTAAAAATACCTCCGAAGAGATGATATGTTCTGTTGTCCTCACACCAAGATGTAAGTTTACTTTTGTTTGCTCTCCATAAGCAAGAAACTATCTTTCGAGCATAGATTAGGGTTAGGTTCAGAAAGCCGGCAATTTAGAGTGAGTTCATTGCAGAGATTAATCATAGCTCATTCCTTTGGTATGTGCTTCGTGAGATTTGGTATTTATCCACGTTGTATGCCTGTATTTGGAAGATTCGACGAGGGATCATGGATAGAAAATGACAATTATTATGATTGATTATTATTTAGTAATTTGACCGTATGTCAAGCCTACCAATCTTTCCAAGAAGACTATCAAAGCTAGAATATGGGTATATTGACGCTAAATAAGATTGAGTCCAGTTTTCATTAAATCTATTCTTCAGGGTAGAATTACGGTACAATACCCCCAACCGCTCAATATAGTCGTCTTGTTTTTCTTTGTCCTTGATCTGAGTTACTAAACTCTTGTCCAACAACAACAATACTTTTTCTGTTTTCAATGCATCCTTGGGAAATAGTATGGGATCTACGACCACAAATTCAACATCTTGACCAAACACATATTTTGGAATCCAGTAAAATTCACGGGCGTAATGTTTTCCTACAAGAGTTACTATGTTTTGGCTATTATCCTTAGTTGGTAACGTATGTACTATAGAAGAATACATTTCAAAAAAGACAGATGTCAAGTTGCTAGAAATCATTGCGGTCGTACTGATAAGACCGACAAAAGCCACCGCCCCTACTACTACAAAAGGAGTCACAGTTAACTTTCTAAGTCTAAATGATTTAGAAATGAAGATTATTAGAATTGCGATGTAGATACTAAGTACAGGTAATAGTATGATGAAGTGAAAATATTTTACAGCGCCGCCAACAAATAGAAGGAACAGAAAATAAGGCAAGCACCAGAAAATCAAAAGTAGATCTCTCCTTTTGAACACAATTATGTCAATAATATTCAAGATTATTGCCGCGCCACTTAAGATCACAAAAACCGGATCAATTTCAAATAACGATGATAACGCCATTTGCATCCCTTTTTCATCTCTTCCAGCTTGGTAAAGGACGCCAGTTAACCAGTCGTCAAACTGGTTAACTGCCACGGCATAAATTGGCCAGATTAGTGAAATTATTATGACGGGAATTAGCCAAATTGCTACAGTTCGTGCCCTATTGAACCTTGAATGATCGAATGGTCTACCTGTGATAATCAAATAGATTAAGAGGGGCATTAGGATAACAGCAGATTCTTTTGTGAAACAAGCCAATCCAAAGAGTATTCCAGATGTCAAAACGATTATTATGTTTCTTCGTTTCGTATCGTGAATCTCAGAATTTGGATAACCCGACTTGGGGTTCGAGATGTATACTAGAAGTAATATCGATGATAATAAGAATGGCAGCATTATGTTTTCCAAGAGGATCATTCTTAGAAACCATGTTACCGGTATTACCGCAAATAATGTTGAACTGATGAATGCAACTCTTCTCCCATAACGAATATCGGCTATTTTGAAAAGTAATAAGGTATCAATTATGGCAAGAATGCCCATCACTAGTCTGGGTATTTCGTAAAGCATCGGAATAGACTTCTCGGTGCTGTCTAAGGAGGGTCTCAGAGATTGTGGGTACCCAGTTAGCGATAACAGTCCTGCCAAAAAGATCTGACCAAAATATGGATGGTCGTAAGGAAATTCATAAACTGAGATGGATTCTTGGGGACCTAATCCATTCAAAACCTGAAGCGTCCTTCTCATATAATGTCCTTCATCAATATAAATAGGTGGAAAGCCGACAGGGTTCCAAAGATGGGTGAAGCAAGAAAGCACAAAAGGGATAAATAAGATAAGAAAGGAACGAAATTTATTTTTTTTTAACAAGGATATAGAGTCGATTATTTTTCGTCTAATAAAAAAGAATCTATCTTTAAAGCGCTATTCACAATACGGAATGATCTGTTGTGATGTCAAATTAATTGTCATTTCGATGCCTCAAAACATAGGAATCTGCATTCTCAATATTAACGGATTACATCTTGAGTGTAGAACTCAATATGCGCTTAAGATTTATTTACAGATGCACTATTTCCGATCCAGTTACTTGAACGATGAGTTCTCTAATATATTAAAATTAGATTCGGCAATTCTTCACATAGAAGTATAGCCTATATCCTATTGACTTTCTGGGAAATTAATGGATTGCTCGCATCTGTTACTCGATTGCGTAATGCAAATTTAATCATTTCCCTCTTATGCACAAGTGAGTGACCCGAGCCAATAAAAAATCTAATTCTCTGCTCTTAAGATATTTTCAATATTGTACGATCTTTCTTTTCGTGGAATAGCTAAATATCAAATTAATTTGAAGGCGAATCCAGGAAATCAGAATTTCTTTGGGTGAGAGGGCAGGTAATCCCAATCAATAATTCGCGCGTAAGGTAATATTTCCTTGCGGGTGGTTCTCATTTTCTGTCATTATCTCTAAAATATTAAAGGGATAATTATGGTTGTAGCCTTTTGTCATATTATCGTGAAAGACAACGATGGGTTTAGAGTTATCATAGAGTTGTCTTATCTCGATAATATTTGCACCACGAATATTACGTGAAAATGCCTCTTCGAAATTGGGATCATCAACAAACAATACCTTGTCCGTCTTAACAGGAGCTCTGAAAAAAGGATCAAACATTGGATCTATCATTTCATGATCCTTATTCATCACAAATCGAGTTAACCAATATGAGTTCCAATCCCACCAATGACTTCCGATGAGTGTCACTTGTTTACCATTAGAAGGTAAATATTGCGCGATAGAAGCATAAATATCGTAATTAGCAGAATTTACATTAAGGGTGATAAGTGTGGTGGTGATTACAATTCCAAAAATAGATATGGAAATAATTATTATATTGGAGAATATTTTTAAGTGTTTTTTTATTCTTCCTTGAACCGATTCGATTATTATTCCGAAAGCAGTGCAAAATGCTGGGAAGATTACAATTAAATGAAAATATTGGACATATCCTATTAGAAACGAGAATGCTACAAATGGGGCAATCCAAACGAGGGGGAAAAAATCCTTCCGGAGAGCAGCTAACACCAATCCAGCCACTCCGCCGATAGTTAGAATGGGATCTATTTGAAAAAAAGAGTTTAATGAACGCCCAAGAGGTTTGTCCCGTTCAGTTTGCCATAGAACCCACTGGACCCATAAGTCGCTTTGACCTGCTATCACGCTGTATAGGGGCCAAATAAAGGGAATCAAAATTACGGGAACAAGCCAAATTATTAGAATTCTTATTTTTCTCGAGTTGAGGTATATTATATAGCCCACAAGCGGTATGAATGTAATTGCCGGAATTTTTGTGTAAATTGTCAAACCAAGGAAAATTCCTGAAAGTAGAACAAAGACTCTGTAGTCAATTCTTCTAGAATACATAGGTTTTGACTTTTCATTTCTAGATTTCTGGACATACAATGCAAATAATATGGAAGCCAAAAGAAACGGCATCAATAACGTGTCCAAGTAGACCCGCCTCAGTAGCCATGTCATTGGCATAACGGCAAACAAAATCGCGGAAATGAGGGCAACAGTTCTATTGTATCTTATCTGGACTATGCCATATAACAGAAAAGTATCAGTGACTGCAAGAATTCCCATTATGATTCTTGGGATAAAATGGAGCATCTCGATTGAATACGTGTTATCCCCAGAATAATACATACTTGGATAACCAATCAATTCTAATATGCC
>JAKEIK010000347.1 GCA_022545895.1 Nitrososphaeraceae archaeon
AAAAATGCGATCACAAATCTGCTAAGATATATCATGAGAGCAATGACGAGGTTCGATGCGTAGCTGTTGTTTGAATTTTTCGAGAAGTTCAATTTCATTACTCCCTTTTTCTAGTTTACAGGTTTGAATACCTGTATATTATTGTTTTTCCTATCGGTAACGTAAACATTTCCATCTGAAAGACATGTGCTCCAGTAATGATTTTGCTCTCTGCAGACATCGATTCTCGGCATAATTTCCACAACTGGCAATTAACTTCTTATTATTGCTATAGAAACTTCAGATGTTGAGAATATAGCGCAAACTATACTTAAATTCATTTGTACCTCCAAAATAGAATTATTTAGATAAATAAACAATGTGGTACAAGTCTCTAAATAATTACATTGTTGTTGATTCAGAAAGTAATTCAAATTATTTTGATTCCCGTGGACTTGATTTCGTAAATTTATTGAATCAACTAAATTATTCGTAAACAGAAGAATGGGCTTGTTGATTTTGTCATCCTACTAGACTATTCTTATATATCGAATTTTCGATTTCCTGGAATAAAGGGAACTTGTTGGTATACTGATTTGATTTTCCTGAGGTTTTACCTTAAATGGTCTCATTCTTACTAGCTTAGAAAACCTTAGGCAATTAGGAAATAAAATGAAACGGCAAGGTTATTTATTAGCAGATGCTTCCAGGATAAGTTCCGATCTGGCTCGACTTATGCGGTAACAATTACTACAAACCATCTTATCGAACCAATAGAGCAATGCATGTGTTCTCCTGCCACACAGTTGACATCTCATGTTGGTTTGCATGTCATCTCTAGTACTTCAATTGTACTATAAAACTCTTCTTATAGATTCTTTCCAAGCGGGAAAAATTAGTTGTCGTAACCATTCTTGGTTACTGGGTTATGATGCTCACTTTGGAATGAAATCAGACAAAGAAGTTTGTTTGACGGGCCTCTTTTTATGATCTCTAACTTCTTCAAACTCTACTTTTGTGGGAAGGTCCTTATCAATTCCCCATTCAACTGGATTTAAACCTAACATCTCCCTAAACGCATTTGAGGTTGAAGGTCCAAAACCTGCATAATGATTATTCGCAGCCACCATTCCCATTTTCACATTTCGTTCATATTTCTGAATCTCTTTTAACCTGTCAGCCCACTTGGACATTTCTTGGATTCTATCTCTTTGAATACTTCCAAAGTCGCTTTCATGGATACTACGATCTCCTATAAGCCTGATATATACAAAATCGCTCGTTACTACTGGAGGTGTCTGGATAATATCAAGCTGATTCCAGACTAGGCTGATATTATTATTCTTGAAGAAATTATAAGCTAAATCTGAAAACCAAGAAGGATGTCTAACTTCTATGGCATACCTATAAGTTTCATCGAAAAAGAAATCATATTGCCTTAATGCTTCCAATCCTTCTTTGATTTTAAAATAAGGTGGAAACTGAATTAGTAATGTTAATAGCTTGTTTTTCAATGGTTCCATAGCATTATAAAACATTTCTAGTTCTTTTTCACAATTTCGAAACTTCTTCTCATGCGTTATTACTCTAGGAAATTTGGCACTAAATCTGAACTTCGGTGAGGTTCTGGCGTTCCAGAGCTTAACCATGGCTTTAGAAGGTATTTGGTAAAATGTAGAATCAAGCTCTACGTATTCAAAGACTTGAGAGTAGTATGGCAACCACCACTTTTGCTCAAGTTTCTCTGGATAGAATATACCTTGCCAGGATGAGTAGCTCCATCCAGAAGTCCCAATATAGAATTGCAATTACTGTATAAAAAGCCATTACACTGAGTTAAAATTTTCGCTATGTTTGTGAGTGTGGGTGTCATGTATTATTTCGAGGGATTATTTATTATATTTTTTATTAAAAGATCGGCAACAACAAAAAAACTTGTATGGTACAGCAAGCATGTCAAACTAGCGACATTTCCGAAATAAAAACTTCAAAATGATAGTTTAATGATTGATATTATATGCATTGTAGAGTTAACATCGTTTGAATTTTAATTCAGATCGATCGTCTATTTACGGTATTTGAATTGAAATTTCTTATCCCCTGACATATTTTGTTATGATTTTCCAATATGCTGGTTTATCTAATATGTCGGGATAATTATGTAATGCCACCAGGATGTTTCAATATTTTCTCGACTGTTGAATATATCCTGCGTCGGTATGAAAGTTAATTTTGTAGCTACAAGAACCCACAAACATGATCCATAATTGCATTGTTCATAGTGTTATAGCCTCCTAGTTTAATACTTAAATCTCCCATTATAACAGCATAATATTACGACAAATCGATCAAATCTCACCTTTATGATAGCTTCAGTCCTCACAGTTATCTATGCCTCATCTCTATTAACAATATTTCCCAGTACAATGACTGCTGCAGATAACATGATGTCTGAAAACATGACTGCTGCAGATAACATGATGTCTGAAAACATGACTGCTGCAGATAACATGATGTCTGAAAACATGACTGCTGCAGAT
>JAKEIK010000348.1 GCA_022545895.1 Nitrososphaeraceae archaeon
AAAAAAAGGGAGTTTAACTTCTTCCCTTACAGTACTTTGCTAGCTGATCCAAGAGACCTGGTAAACCCGTATCCGCATCTTCGAACCGTATCATACCCTTCTCTTTTCCTGTAAAGCCTGATTGAATAAGTTCAACCTTTGTCTTATGATGATCAATCTCTTCGATATTCCATGTCTCGATATATTCAGGATTGGTTTCGGGGTCTTCTGGTAATGTCACGTTGCGACTTGTAAATGATATTGTCTTGTTCGGAATTAATTCCTTGATTATTCCTTCAAAGATATAGTCTTTATCTAGAACTTTTGTTTCATTGTTCACTTTTCATCGAATACCCTTATGACATACTATTGAGATTTTTCCGCCTGTTCTTGGATCCGGAATAGATAGATCAGGTAACCAGCTTGTTAGATCACTCTGATTAGTAATGGCTTTGAAAATTACTTCTGGCGTTGATTCAATGACTATTGATTTCCTCACCTCAATTTGAGGTTCTTCTCCTTTATCATTTCTTGACATCACCAATTCTGACTGATAAATATATTTAAAGATCTATAGTTTTAGAGTATTAATTCAGAGTAGTACGGAATAAAGGAATGTCAGATGAACTTACTTGTAGTAGACGATAGCAAAGACATCACAGATGTGCTGATGTTTTACTGTGAAAGCAAAGGTGTAGAATGCACAGTGGTAAATGCGGGAATTGACGGTTTGGCAATAATACGCAATAGTAGCAATTTTGATCTTATTTTACTTGACCTTGCAATGCCCGCATTTAATGGATTAGATGTCATTAAATCACTCAAAAATGAAAATCTGTTAGAGCGAAGGAATATCGTTGTTTTTACAGCTTCCTCGGATCCAAAAGTCATTGAGGAAACAGAAAGAAGTGGTGTAAAAGCTATATTCAAGAAGCCTTTTTCAGTTGAAGATCTAACAGCATTAATAGAGAAATATCGTAAAAACGGATAATAATATTTTGGTTACAAGATCGTAAATAAAGTCATCTTCCACCGGCCTGTTCTAAACGCGATTCGGATGGTCAGGTGTTGTTTAAATTAATATGTGATTTATCTGAACATTTTTCTATCATCTATATAAATTTTGTAACTTATACATATGATAGACTCGATTGACAGTAAACGCACCGTGGCTTGAATTGGTACATAGTTGCCTAGAGACTTCCGACATTGACAAAAGGGTGGAAATATTACAACGTATTAATCGACTGCTTCCTGTAGAGAGTAAGATCAAACTTCCAGCCTTCATAACAAATGACTATATTGACAGAACGTTAGATCTTCTCGAAGAACGTTTGAATTCAAGCATTAACTCGAAGGTCGATGTAGTGTATTAAGATGAAATTGGATTGATAGAAGCCAATACAAACACGAAGACAAGCCAGTGGCACAGTATGTCAAGTCGTAGCGTTATATTTTGCGTTACTGTCAGCTTGATTACATCTTTACTTATCCTTTCTCTTGCTGTATCTATTTATGCTGAGAGTATGTCCAGCGAAGTCGCTCAATGGTTCGTACCACTTGATTTAGGCAAACAGCTAAAAATCAAATGCAATGGATCTCTTGTTGACTTCGTATCAGATTGTACCTCACCTGCCAACTGCAAATCATTAAGACAGGCAGGAAACGATGTACTAGAATGTATTCCAGATTCAAAATTTAAGAATACTGATGAGCAATTGATTTTCCCATAACGACAGTAATCTTGAAAAACTGTACACAGAAAATTCAAAACTATCTACAGTCTCTAATACTGAAATAATGTTTAGAATGCCAGTATGCCAACTGAGCATAAACAAAAGTGGGCCGGAAGGGATTTGAACCCTCGACCCCCGCCATGTCAAGGCGGTATCTTAACCAAGCTAGACCACCGGCCC
>JAKEIK010000349.1 GCA_022545895.1 Nitrososphaeraceae archaeon
GAACATGTCTTCCAGAGTTCATGAGTTCAGAAACAGATCTGCCATCGCGGGCACCCTCAAGGATATGGTCAGCTATTAGTGCTACCGACTCAACATAATTGAGTTTCAAACCTCTGCCTCTCCTTTTGCGTGCTAGTTCTGCTGTCATGAAAATGTACAATTTATCCATTTCTCGTGGAGCAAGAAACATTTTAAATTCAAAACTTATTATAAATTGATGTATATATAATTAATCTTAATAATGAAAGTTCATTTTCGTGAATTACCTAGAATCCCAAGATTTGTTCTTTAATAGAAGATCATAATATATATTCAAATTGCTGATAGGGTAATATCGATCTACTTCCTCGTAGTAAATATTAGGTTCAGGTTGATAATCAATTCATCATTGATATTTTACGAATTAAAAGGTTCATATAAAACGCATATGGGTTACATATGACTACATTGCAATGTACAACAATCCATCAGGAGTGTTTTAAATGATATCAATTAGGAATTGTTCAAATTACTCCTTAATTACGGAAATACAGCGTTGTCTTATGTGTTGATATGAAAATGCAAAATAGACAATTATTTGGGGAAGGTGTAAGGAGGAGCTCTGGCGGCAAAGCCAGAAGATACAATCTACTAGCTGCACGATTAATCGCAGATTTAGTTAAGGGATTATTAGGGCCTCTTGGCCTTGAAAAAATGTTTATTGACATTATGGGAGAGACTACTGTTACTAAAGATGGTGCAACTTTCCTGCGTAAAATTGATGTGGAGCATCCTGCTGCCAGGTTATTAATCGAAGCATCCAATGCAGTAGACAATGCTGTGGGCGATGGCACCACTTCAGTTGTAGTCCTAGCGGGCGCTCTTGTAGAAAAAGCGGAGGAATTGTTAGACATGGGAATACCTCCAACGATAATTTCTGATGGATACCTTAATGCATTAGACATGGCAATTGAAATTCTTAGAGCGATTTCTGTAGAATCCATTAATTCAGATAGAATGATTATGGAATCTCTCGCTGGCACATGCTTGGCTTCAAAAGCGTTCTCTCACATTACCGAGGAAATGAAGATAGTTAGACTCATTGTTAATGCTATATGCCAAATTGCTAATTTCTCGAACAATTACGTAGATGTGGACGATATAAAGATTGAAGAAAAAATGGGGAGTATTTCTGAGACAGAGTTAGTTAATGGAATAGTAATTGACAAGACAATTGATAATTCGTCTATGCCCCACATCATTGAAAATGCACGAGTATTGCTATTAGATGTTGATATTGAAAATGAGCAGACCAAGGCTGACGCACAGATCAGCATATCCGTTCCAAGTGACTTAGGACGATATCTTGAGTACGGAACTCAGAACACAGTTCAAAAGATTCAAAACGTGTTAGCCTCAGGAGCAAATGTTATTTTTTCACGAGGAGGCATCAGTCCATTCGCCCAGAATTACTTTGCAAAGAAAGGCATAATGACAGTGCGAAGAGTCAAGGAAAATGACCTGCTATGGCTCGAGAAAGCCACCTGTGCACGGATAACCCGAGATCTTGACAGGATAACTAGCGATGACATAGGTTTTGCTGCGGAGGTTTGCCAAAAGTTTGTTGGAGACGATAAAATGGTTTTTGTTGATGGATGTAAAAATCCAAAATCAGTAACATTGCTTTTGCGTGCAAGTTCAAAGATAATACTGGATGAATTTCATCGCACGGTTCTCGATTGTTTATACGTTTTGAGAGACTTTGTGGCAATGCCAAGAATTGTGGCAGGCGGCGGTGCAGCCGAGGCAATAATTTCCCATCTAGTTAAAGAAAGATCATATCTTATTTCTGGCAAGGAGCAAATTGTTATTCAAAAATTTGCCGAAGCAGTAGAAGAAATTCCATTAACTATTGCTATTAACGCAGGAATGGATAGAGTAAATACGATGACACGGTTGAGAGAAAAGGTCTCTTCTCAATACAATGCGAAAAATCAAAACTCAATAAAAAGAGTTCAAGCACACAATAACAATTATCATTCTTATGGGGTCAATGCCATTGAAAGAAAAATAGACAATATGATATCAAAGCGGGTAATGGAGCCCCTGATGGTCAAAGAGCAGATTTTAAATACTGCGGTAGAGATTATTACTCTCCTAATTAGGGTAGATGATGTCTTGATCGCAAAGCCCGTGATGGATACTCATACCCATACACATGCAGATGGTACATCACATTCGCATAGAGATGGAAATAAAGCTCATGATCATTTCGATAGATTGGGTAAACAGCAGCGTCCGATGCATCATTACTACTAATCTGGATTAGTATAATTCTGTCTACAGATTTTAGACTAATTTGCAAGTGAGCATGCGTGTGAAAACTCGAGATGTTACTCACTCCATCTAGTGATAAATGCGAAAGCAGGTTCAAAACTATATTTGATTACACACAAATGTTAGTTATCCCAATACGGTAACTACAGGATCATACATTTTTACATCTTAAAGAACGCATACTAACATCACTATGTATCTATCTAACCTTTTTCTTACTGTTGAAAGGCAAGGGCAAATCGAGTAGTAGTAATGGGTCTCAAAAGTGCAAACAGTTGCTTTGGTATGTTATGGGCAACTAAAGCAAATTTAATCTCTGTCAAGCTCTCAGGTACGCCTATCATGACTTGATCCGGCGTTAAAATGTTTGAAGCATCATTTATTATATCGCATACTTTCTTGCCCGAATGAAACGCTTGAATAGAGTAATCTAGGTACATAAGAAGCACTTCGTTGACGTTAATTCTCATTCCTTTTGATATTTTTTCCTTTATTAATGCCATGGAGTTAAAAAAGATCTGCTCGTCAGTACCATCGTTAAAATAATAAACTCTTGTGAGTGGCTGTGTGTCGGGGTCTCCTCTGATCGTAACCGTTGCATGAATCAGAGGAATTTAGTCACCATTATTTTTTGGCATCCTTGCCATAGGCAAGAGGAGGCCTCTTTGGAACATCAGCTTTCGGCCCATTACCAAAGTCATAAGTATGTCCTGATCCCCTATAAAATCTCGGCCTCACAGGCTTTCCTTCGGACATGCCCCTTTTCGTCAACGATAGTCCCGCAAGTAGTTCGACTATAAGCCTGTTTGCTAGTCCTGAAGTGATACCACCATTATACGAATTGCCATCGCTTACATCATAATTTGGTGCAACTTCTACTAGATCGAAGGCAAATCTATCGGGATCGAACGAAGTAGAGAGAAGTCGCATTAGCCTCATACCTTCTCTAGATGTCAGACCGTTGGGTTCCGGCTCGCCTGTACCTGGTGCATACGCCGGATCGAAGGTATCGATATCCCAACTTATGTAGACTGCATCAACATTGTCGTTAGCCCTGTCTGCAGCTTCTTTTGCTATTTTGTCTATACCCATCTCTTCAACATCAAGCATTGTAAACCACTGAAAATCTTGATCTGCCATCCATTTATACAAATCAGGACCAGGCCAATAACCTCGTGGTCCTATCAAAGTATAGTTCTTTCCCTTAAGGCATCCAAGTTCCATTATTCTTCTTATGTGCGCTCCGTGATCATACTTGAAGCCAGTCAATCCTTGAGGAGCACAATCTGCGTGTGTATCAATGTGTATCATCCCTATGTTCTTGTACTTCTTGGCAAAAGCACGAACGTTGGCGAAGGTAATCGAGTGATCCCCTCCTAGCATAACGGGGATACCGTCTATGTCCAGAACTTGTTTAACCTTGTCCGTCATCCTTCTATGTGATTCTACAACGTCTCCAGGAGATATATTCACATCACCATAGTCTACGCTCCTAAAAACCCCAAAGGGATCAACACCGGTCTCTATGTTGAAATGTTCATAAGGGGGGGAAGGGACAGTCGATGCTGCTCTTATAGCCCGTGGCCCGTATCTTGCTCCTGGACGAATAGTAGTACCAAAGTCGAATGGTTCTCCAATTATGGCTACATCTGGCTTTACCTTCTTTAATTCCTCATGACTTCTTA
>JAKEIK010000350.1 GCA_022545895.1 Nitrososphaeraceae archaeon
GTGTACTTTTGAGCATTGGAAGATTAAAAAGACTTAACTAGATTAAGGCCATTTATAGAAGTTCTTTGGAGCGGTGTTTAGGATGCTGGAGGTGGTAGAGAAATAGTGTCTACTGATAATAGGATCGTGAGTATCATAGACGACGATAAGGATATCACTGTACTTTTTCAAGTGGCTTTACGCAGTATTGGACGAATTAGAATACTCACTTTTACAGATCCTATTTTAGCACTCGAGCATTTTCTTTTTAATGATCATACTTACGCGGCTGTAGTATGTGACTCCAAAATGCCTGGTTTGAACGGCATGGAATTGTTAAAAAAAATGAAGGACTTGAATCAATTTGTGAGAACAATACTAATTACTGGTTATGCAATGGACCAAGATCTTTTCATGCAATATGCAAAAAAGAGAATAATTAATGGATTTCTTCAGAAGCCTATACGTTTGAATGATCTGCGTGACGAAGTGAATAACCAATTACTTGCTTATGAGTCGGATAAAAAAAATATCCTTCCTAATGACTAGAATCGTACAAAATATCTACGATTGTCCAAAATTCTTCTAGTAAGTCATCATTATATTCTATCCATAACGTCGAAAGAATATTACTGTCAATTTATTTTGCCATGATCTTCCATATTCACAAAAAACCTATGGTCACAATCATTACATGTTATAAGTTAAAAGAACTGGAATAAAACGAACTATTGCCTTGGCTCTTCGGTAAAGCCTGTCCTTTCATAAACCGAGACTATATCATTAAAGTTGTCTTCCGTCGCTGACATCGTTGGCTCCACCTTGGTCGTATATTGAACTGTCACAATCACATCTTTGCCCTCCTCTTTAATCTCGACAGAGTCACCGGTTTTGTTGAAAAGTTTCTTTTCCTTAGTCATTTGTAAACTACCTATTAGTCAACAAATTATATAATGGTTTAAACTCAACACAATTTAATTAATAGTATAACCTCTTAGACCTCAATTAATCTCATATTCGGAAGATCGGATCCAGTGAGTGTATGAAGAGTAATACTATTACTATATCTCAACGAATAAATTAAGATTTTCTTAGTGTTACCTCCTAAGAATACGAATATTGTTACAGTAACCTCCTAAGAATACAAATATTTTTATATTAACCAAATCTATAAAGACGTTAATAATTAACAACTGATGGGATGAGTTTTGATTGAATGAACAAGAAACAACCAATTTCCCACCAGTTGTGTGTTAGGCGTTATAATTTTCTTGTACTAGGAACTATAAAACATCTTTGGTAGAAAGTCATAAAAGTTTTGAATAGTAGAAAGTGATCAGAATTTAGGAATAGGTAACGTTATCTTTTATCGAAACTCTAAATTGGTTCGTCAGATATCACTATTTCTCTTAATGGACCGAGTGTTTATTATTATACTTAATAATATAATTTAATTATTTGGACCTTAACAATTTGCTCAATCTCCTGTTTTATCAAAGGTTTCAAAAGAAACTTATCACTTATTTCATTAGACACCACTGTAAATAGAGTAGTAGAGTTTATTTTAATTTTTATTGAAAAGCTCTTGATTAGGTGAATTAAGCTTCTATAGCATTTGGATAGTATATTTTAGAAATTAGTCTATGGTAGCACTCATTGCATACAAACATATCTAGAATTTGATTTGAAGAATGGATAGGTTTTTTGCAATAGTCACATTTCATGCTCTCCAATATGTACTTGTGAACTTTATACTTTAAATAGATTTTATAAATAAATTTGGATAGATTTTACCACAATTGTTTTCTATATGATTCTAATAGAGGATTATTTCAGTAA
>JAKEIK010000351.1 GCA_022545895.1 Nitrososphaeraceae archaeon
ATTATTTTGACTTTAATCCTTATTAGAGACTTGTCTGTATATTGTATGCCGTCATCGTCATTTACAAACTGGTGAGTTTAAATCCTTCCAGTACCCCCAAGCTCACCAGTTTACTATAACATTAAAAAGGATTGTAGATAAATTATAATTTGCTCAGACAATACTTAGAAAGTTTTAATTATTCAAAATACAACCCACATCCGATGGACAAGAATGCGAATCCCATTCCCCTCTGGTAGTAGTATAAGAACTAAAGTTCATTAGGTTTCTTGAGCTAATTTGTTGTTAGCTATACTATACAGGACATGTACTTCTCAGAGAGAACGAGGAAGCCTAATGATTTGAATCGCAATTAATTTAGGATCTAACGTGAAAACGGCTTGCCCCACTCCCGCCGGCGACTCTGATTGTAAACGTGGTCCCTACCTCATATGAGAATCTAAGGAGATAGATAAGAGATCACGGAATGCATAATCATTCTGTAAGCATCAGCGATTCTTTTACAGAGTATCTATACTGAGTGTTAGAATGTATTTATAATTTAGTGTTGTTAGAATGGTATGCAAGAAAACATTTCGCAAGAAGCAACGAGCTTAAAGAAGTTAAAAAAACAAACGGTCAGATATACTGAATTAGAGCAGTTTAAAAAAACCGATCATCATACAGGATACTTTTGCTATAATTGTATTTACTTCCTGAAACCGAGCTCCTGTGCGATTGTATCCAGCCAAGGACCTGACTTCAATGGGAATTCTTCTGGTATAATTGCTCCACACGGAATATGTTCGATTTGGGAGCCCAATGAAAAGGAGATTCATTAGTGCCGGATTAAGTTACTCGATGAATTCATTTTGAGATAGGTGTCCCCCACAATCCAAATACTCTACGAGGAACACGATGAAACAGATCTTTTTAATAATAATCCTACGAATATCAATTTGCCATTTTTTCTTCCAATATAATGTAAATGAAATAGCTGCTGGTATTGTATGAAAAATTGCTTCCTCAAAATTTTTCAAAAATTATATTGAGCACATTGTTGTCCAGATACACCTCGAGCAACTTCATGTTGAATGTGATTGTTGGTAACGGTATAACATTTGACAAATAACCAGTCGGAGTCCTCACCTTTACTATCACGTCCGCTCCAGAACGTTTTATATTGAAATTCTCCCCTGTCACAAAGGGAACTTTAACTGCAAGACGTAATCTATTCGGATCTTCTTTTATAATAGAAAATGGTTTTCCATGATAAAATATCTTGGCAGGATCTTCATCTTCTGGGAACAGGAGATCGGCGTTTGCGCGTAACATGTCTATTCCAGCAAGTTCACTACTATGAAGAGGAAGCTCTTTGACGGGCAGGGGATAAAAATTAGCTTTGGCTTCCTCTACCCTTTCGTGCTGAAATTTTGTCCAATTTGTATAATAGTCATAGGAACCTTTACCTACCGCCAACGTGGGCATGATTTTGTTGATTACGGCGAGGTCAACGTTGATGCCATAAAGGTTTGCAGACACCAAAGCCCTTTTTGCATTTTCTATACTGAATTTATCAGGATTGGCAACTAACCTCATAGTTGTTACTTCATTATCGCTGATAATATTGGAAAGGAACTCGAGTCTTTCAAATAGTTCTTGTTCATAATGTAACATCTTGCCTGGTAGGGAAAATCCAGAGAAGGCTTGGAATATTTTTTGAAACCCAGAAAAAGCTCCTATCAGTCCCATCAGTTTTTTGTTTATGCCACCTACTAATTTTGGAAAGTAAAGATATCTTAGAGCCTC
>JAKEIK010000352.1 GCA_022545895.1 Nitrososphaeraceae archaeon
GTCTGAAAACTAATTAGAAGTGTCGATACTAGTCAAGAAGAGCTTCAATGATCTCAAAGAAAAATTAATCTGGTAAACATCATGTTTGATGATCCAGAAAATCTAGCAGACCCCGTCCGCATCAATCGTTATATCATAACTTTAGAATATAATTCCCGAATTCAAAAACTTTGGAAAAGTGTCTTTAGAGACACGGAGGCTTAAACAATACATTACATTGAAGACGCCAAGAAAGATAACCGGCAACATTTGGTGGAATCGCCACTATTTGTTATTAGTTAAAAATATGCGCATTATATCAAATACTACTGTTGGTTTCTCAGAAAACGGTGCGTGACCTGTATTTTCTACGATTTGAAGTTGGCTCTGTTTGAGTACCTTATTAAACCATTTAGAATGTTCAACTGGTATTAACTTATCAGCAGCACCACATATGATCAGAGCCGGGATATCCTCAATCCTTTGTAATTCTGATGATTCAATATACTTTCTTGTACTATTTTCGAAAGCTGATTTAAATGCATATTTCGCCCCTGCCAAATTAATTCTTTTAATAAAGGCGTCAACCAGCATAGGATGGAGTAACGCTGGATTTCCAAGCATCTGTTCGAATACATTTTTAACATTTCCAAACGTTGGATTTAATGCAGCATTAAGATATTGTTCAAGTAGGGGTGTTGGCTCCTTAAGCATTCCAGATGAGTCTATGAGAACAAGTTTTTCTATCAGATCTTGGGCTTCTATGGCTACTTTTGCGGCTATATATCCTCCAAGTGAATGACCTACTATTATTGTATTGCAACTGTCATCATCGCTATCATCATCATTTCTCCAAATTTGCTTACAATCAATGAAGTCTCTAATGAATTTGCTAAAATACTCTATTGTATAGTCTAGTGTTACGGGTTTATCACTACCACCAAAACCTATGAGGTCAACCGCTACTATTGGATGGAAATATCTGGATAAAGCATCAGGGATATCCCACCATCTATCCGATGATGATCCGAGACCATGGATAAATAAAATATTTTTCTTTTTCGAACTATTGCGTTTTTCAGATTTCAGATACCTTATCTCGAAACCATTTAGCATTACTTTATTCTCCTTCACTTCTTCCACTTAATGGTACGTCAGGTCTCTTTCTACTATAAATATTTGATGATTGGGGACAAGGAGAAAGTTAAGGCGAAAGAACTATAGCCTCGGAATTACCTCTCCGTTCTATAGTCATAGTTGAACGCGGGAGGACATCTGCTGATATACTTTTGCTACACTATTTCTAACAGGAGGTATTGCAGTCATTTGGACTGTTCACAAAGATGTGTCGTATTCACAAAGAATCTGATAAACTTGCAACGCTCATAGGGAATATTATGTACAGAATATCAGAACGCAATTGCAAACGACATGGGCATCAAACATATTGCCACTTCTGTGGAGTTGGCAAGTAATAGGAGCGTGTTTTATGGTAAAGACTTGAATCATATCAGAGGTTGGTACTTCTGGTTAAGACGGCAATTAGGAGTAAAAAAGCGATAGATACTATAAAGAAGATAGGAGATCATGAGAAGAGGATTGCAAATAACATGTACATAAAATCACTAGAGATTGTCAATCGGGCTCTAGAAACAATTCGTTAATAGTGTTATGCAAACTCAAAGGGTTGCGAAACCGAGTGAAGGAGGAGGGAAGAGGAATAGGAAGAGGAAGGAAATTTTAACAGGAAATTCTCCGGATTTCAATATTTCAAGTTTACAGAATACTTGACAAACAAGGCTGCCTTGGTGGGTATCAAAGTAATCATAGTATTCGAGAATTGGACATCACAAACTTGTAGAAAGTGTAACCAACGAGGAACAAGAAGGACGCTGGGATTGTTTGTGTGCAAAACTTGTGGTGAAGAGAGTGCTGATAGAAATGCTTTTTCTAATATCGCTTACGGGGCTTTGGGATACATTTCCAAAGTAGGGTAACTGTGAACATACCGGCGCCGGTAGTTGTTCACTCTTGGTCTTCTCCTCCTCCCTTCTTTTGGAATATGATCAAATCCCTCTTTGTGTCAAGCTTTAGCCACTAAGATTAAAGCTAGACGCCGAATCTTCTGTCATCCTTTTTTCCTCTAGTCTCCATAATTACCAAGTCTAAATATCGTCTAGCTTCGTTATCATCTAACATTGAAGATTCTACTCCCGTTTCTTTTTCCATAGCATCTGCGTGTTGGTGGATTAGTTTTACAAGCTTTCGCATTATCTCTGCGTTATCTTTTGCATTACCTAAAGTATCCAGCAGAGCATACTCTTTTACATATTTTCTGGCTAATTGACGCAATTCTGCATCTTGGGCCACTGACAGCGCGACAGAGTATATTCCTAGGCTAAAGAGAAAAGAGGCAAGCACTAGAAAGGCACGTTGGATTGCTCCAAAGGGTGGATAAGAATTGTTGGTTATCCAGTTATTGGTCGTTGGAGAAATCAAAATGGTTGCTACCGCTGCTATAATCAAATAGTTAATGATCTTATTACGAGAAGAGGTAATTTCCCGTCCAAGAGTTTTTGCTACTAAAATATATGCATAAGCTATTACAAAATCAGCTAATACCCATCCTGCGGTACCTATTACCCTAAACATAAGGAACCTGGACTCCATATATACAAATTCACTTCCAGTTGACTTTAAAAATTGAGGACCAAATACCCCAGTTAAAAAAAGTACAGGTGGTAAAATTATAAGTGTCCAAAATATTGCTCTTCCTATCTGATCCTTAAAATAACGAAGGAAAAATGCAATAGCAACTGTTTCTGCGATAGCGATA
>JAKEIK010000353.1 GCA_022545895.1 Nitrososphaeraceae archaeon
CAGGCTAAGATCACACCTAAATGGAAATTTACTTAACTATATTATTCACGTTAAAAAATTCGATAATAAGGAAAATCAGTAAAAATAAGTAATAATCAGAAATACCATACATCTTAATGATTATCATTGAAGCAGATGGGTAAATTATTTTTGGGACACCAATTCATGGCACATGTCATGGCGTGTAAATTAAATCGTAGTTGAAAAATATTGGAGATTTGGCTCATTAATTACTAGGTGATTTATCGTGATTTGTCAATCTAAAATTTTGACTCAAATGTTTTATTGAAGTTACGAAAAGAAAAATCCATTGATCAATATTTGCAATATTATGACGCTTCGATATGATCCCACACAACGAGGAATTATATCTCTTAAGAGTATAGGAAATGATGTAGTCAAGAATAGAAGAAAACCATACCCGACATCAAGAGACGTTGAAACAAATGTTCGAAATGTTGTCAAAAGGACTATGGCAAAATATAAGCCTGAGCGTATTTCAATAGCGCTAAGCTCGGGGGTTGACTCCAATGTGATTTTGTCGTTAATACGAGATGAGTTCCCCGAACTTGAAATAAATTGTGTGACTGTTAGTTTTGATGAATCAACGGAGGCACACGCTGCAAAAAAAATAGCTGAAAATAACTCATCCAATTTTCATAACGTAATTGTTGAGAATCCGTTAAGAGAGTTACCCTACCTAATTAGTTTAGTCAAGGAACCGAAGTGGAACATCTATCAATATTATTTTATTGAAAAATCAGCTCATTTTTCGAATGTCTTGTTCACAGGGGACGGTGGGGATGAACTATTCGGGGGATATATATTCAGGTACGAGAAATTTTTGGCTTCTTATAGTGTAAATCTAACTTGGCAAGACAGGACACGACATTATCTTGAATGTCACGAGAGAGATTGGGTTCCAGATCAGGACGAAATATTCGGCGTTAAATTGCATTTCGATTGGGATTCGATATATTCCCTACTCAGGCCTTATTTCGATAACGATCTAGATGCACTTGATCAGGTATTCATGGCAGATTATCATGGTAAACTTATGTATGACTTCGTTCCAACAAACAAAAAATTTTTTGATCACTTTAATTTGATAGGAATTGCACCTTTGCTCGACAAGTCTATCATAGAGTCGTCATTCAAAATGCCTCCTTCACTAAAGTATGATCATGTAGCTAAAAAAGGCAAAATTCCATTAAGAAAAATTATTGCCAATCACGACATTGATAGGGTTTCCGATGCAAAGATCGGCTTTGGAATGGATCTTAAGGCTCTCTGGATAAGAGTGGCAAAAGAAATGGTGACTTCGAACTTAGATAAAGCTCGAATATTCGAAGATAAGCTAATCAAAAAGGAGTTTTATAATCGATCTTTGAAACGAATAGATGACACTCTGGATGTAAGATACATCAGCAAGTTGCTACATTTATTGAGTCTAGAAATATGGTACAAGATGTTTGTTACTTTTGAAATTAGTTCAAAAAGCTCATTGTAGGATAAATTATCGTCTACCTGCAACATTTACTTTGAATTTACTTCTAGGGGAGTGATCGGATTACATCGATGCCTGCACTTCCAATTAGCCAAATTATGATGAACAATTTCAATACGTATATGCCTTGATCAATGACTCTTTAATCCTATATAGCGTCTTTCTCTTTGCTTGCGCCATCCTAATGTCTTTTCGAATCTCTGCATCATGCATACTATCATATCCCTCTTGTTTAGGTTTGTATGACAAGTAATGATAAAGCATATGAATTGCTCCCAACCTGCCAATTGGCCTTCCAGAAGAAAAATATTTAACAAATCTGCCTAATGCAAAAAGAGGGTGGTATCCTAGAGTTCGCATACTGGCGCCAAATTCGTAAAAATGATGACCAGATCCTAACTCTCGTGTGTGAAGAAAACGGGCTTCTGGTATCACTCTGAACTTCAAACGGTTTTGGAACGCTGTATACAATATGACTGACTCGTAACCCATTTTTTCTGGATAATATCCATGAAAAGAGAAAAAGAAAGAGTTTCTTATGAAGCGCCCGGCACCGTGGGGCATCGCATAATCAAATTTATCATAATTGCCCGATGCAATTGCAATTGATGGATCCAAGTCCATATACTTCATAATCGTGCCAGCATAGTCTTTCTCATATTGAGTGTCATCAGTACTAATCATGTGATAATCGGTAGGTTTAAGATCTAATTCCTTAGATAATCTAAGTGCCTTGTTCCAATTGGCAACTACCCTGCCAATGTCGTAACCCAAATCTGGATTAGTGATGACATAAAGATTGTCATTTTTAGCCTGAAATTCTTTTAGCATAGTTGGAGTTTTGTCTTTTGATCCATCGTCGACAACTATGATATATTCCGGCTTGGTATCTTGATTAATCAAAGAGATTATGGCCTGTTGAATGTCTTTCTCCGAATTTCTACACGTAAGTATGATGCTATAAGTACCCATAGTAACTATCTAGATACCCAAATTTAAACACCTTTGGATAGTCCAAGTCTCACAATCTATTGATGTCAGGAGTATGCGGCACTCCTTAGACAAAATACATATAGACTCAAATGTGATTGTAGGTAAAGACTGTTGTTGATTTATCATGATTATTATCTGTCAAGCATCATGTAGTTCTCTGAATGCCAAGTCGGCGTGTGGCATCGCCGAACAAAGGCGAACTCAGAGCCTCATCTCACTGCTGTACCAAAATATTATAATCAGATTTCTCCCAGATAGAATCATGTTGGAATACTGTCCCAATAAACCTCAAATGTCGCAAGGAGTGATTGTATCAGACTGATATTTTCTACTTTTGAGAAAAGCGACTATGCTCTAAACTGCCATGTCATATTAGTCA
>JAKEIK010000039.1 GCA_022545895.1 Nitrososphaeraceae archaeon
ACTTTTTTGATGATCACATTAAAGGCCATCTTAACATAAATTGTGAAAAGGACTTTGCTTATTTAGAAGAAATAGCAACTGAACAAAATATAACTAGTAGTAGTACTGAAAAGTCACAACGGGAAAATAAGTTGGGTTATAAAGTATATTTGATTAATGAAGAGAAAATTTTTGGATCTCCTGCATTTACACACAGCAATTTTTGGGATCTAACTACTGTTACTGCTAATGAGTATACATAATAGGCATGCGGGGATCTCTTTTGAAGGTTTAGTTTAAGTACTACGGATGTGTTGTACTTGGTAGACATTGTTATGAATGGAAGAATAAACGATTTTGAAAATATATGCATTAAATGTGGTAAAATGTATTCCGAACACCCTACTACTGGAAGATTTAGCACAGTAATTTTATTTGGACACGAGTGTGCGTGGAATCCAGACAATGAGTTTAAAGGATTCGTAAAGAGTACTTTAAAGAAATCGGGCTATGATTTGTTGGACTTTGGGTATAAATAGTTATCAGACAATTGTCAATTTAACCTCTAATTCCCTTACAATGTCCTATCCCTCTTTCAGTAAGACGGATTGTATCGTTAGAAATCGAAACAATTAGTAAATCTGCCTGTTCCAATTTTATAAGTACCTCTTCGAAAAATTTTCTGTCAATTAAGCTGAATGACTCTTGCCATAACTTGCTCTGCTTTATGTCGGCAGAAGAGGATTCCTTTAACCTGTTGTATCTATTACATATTTCCTGTATAATCTCTTCTGGTGTGGGACTTGCCTGATGCTTATCCTTCATGTGGTTTAATTTCAGCTAGTATATCGAATTTAAATTTTCTTTTGAAATCCCAATTATCCAGATATGTGAAAAGTAGTCTTATCTTAACGAACCAATTGACAGTAGTATAAAGATGATGCTATCTAATTGAATTAGTTATGGCCACACCTTGGCCGAGTCTAACGCACTCAACAAAAGGTGTTCATATTCTTATTTACAACTTTGACCCTTTTAATTAACCCGATTTCTTACTATTCTATATGCTTAGAAACAAGAAATTAGGGAAGTGATCCCATCGAAATTGCTGGGCTATTTATTACAATATTTGACTTCGTAATTGTCAATTCACCACCTTTCTCAGCCGCCACAATTTCATTTACCGATCGTAATACCCTAATATCCTTCGTTGCATTTGAATTCCATTTTACGTAATTTATCTCAAACAATGGACTATATCCTTCATCACTAGGCAGTGCCGAAGCTACGGACATTTGCGATCCGAGAGGCCCTTCGCCCTTCATTCCATTGATGAATACGTATCCTTGCTGCCGAGAGGATTGCGGAGTATCTGCCAATGATGGAGCATAGTTTACTTTGAAGCTAGTGGTATTGGAGACAGAAGAAACAATTTGTTTACTAGACGCATCGGTTGCAATAAAATATGCTACTTTTCCATCTACAAATCCTTTTGATACGGGTAAAGTAATAGTACTTGGCGCAGTTGAGTTTGCAGTAGAATTGTTTGATCCAAGATTAGTGTTGTTATTATTGTCGATATTGGTAGCATTGTCACTGCCTTGGCCTTGTGCAGAACTATTTTGATCGATTCCAAAACCGGTTACAGCTAGTGTCATCACGATGATTGAAACCAGGGGAACAAACACCATTCGAAATATAGTGGTACTTGAGACATCTGACGGTCCTTTCTTTTGTTTTTTCATCCAAAGTCGATTCATAGTATAATTGAGACGTATAAAAACAATTTCATATGGTCCTGTCCTTTATTGACCTCGACAATTGATTATTTATTGCCTTCGAGGAGGCCTTATCTGTCCACGGGATACTTGTCTATTTAGCTTTTTCTGAATGAACATATGTAGAAATATAGATTTTTAATAAATCTCAATACAAGTAAGGATAAGAGCGAGAGAAATTCGTCCAGAAGCGTATTATATTCTCTAATCTTTTTTATATACTCTACTATTAAAATTATTAATAAATTCTAATATACTCTCATTTGTTTGTTGGTCATTGTTTCTCATATAGTAGTAAAGTTCTTCAGTAGCAGCGTGGTAATCGATACCAATATTTTGTGCTAATTGCAATGCGATGCTGGACGCTAATAATTTACGAAGAACGATATCTGTTCCATGATTAATAAGATCAGACGATAACTCCGCTAGGAGATTTTTGAAATTAGAAGCGATGTATTTGTCCTTGGCTTCGCGGGTCTTAATTGAAAATGGTAATCCCATCATCCTTTCTTTCATATGGATTTTTTCTACCATTTCAATAAAACAATCGTTTAACTTGGGATCATCGGATAGAACTTGTGATAAAAGATCAGATGCATCTGATTCGCTTATCTGCATATTATCCATCAAGTTAAATAATATATGACAAGCCGAGCATCCATTTTCCTTAATAATTAAACTGTTTGTAGACACATTATTTATTTCCTTTAGGATGATCTGTTTTGCGATATCTTCATTTGATTGCGAACTTTCCATCGTGATAAAAAGATGATAATTCTCATTATTTTGTGTATGCTAACTGGATGTCAATCGCACCCACATGTGTATTCTCAGTAACGTCACGGCAGCCAGATAACAACAATTTGACCTACAGTTTTATTCAACCGAGTGACGAACCCTAGATTATGACACATGGCGTTTGGGACGTGCTATATCCAACATGGACGTGCGGGCAACAAGTATTGTAGAGAATCTATACGATAACGGCAGCTATACAAAGTGAAACATGTAAGCCCTACACTATTAGCTCGGAACAGCCCTACAATCCTCAAAGTAAGAACTATGCCAAAAATTATCCTAAATAAGTCAATATCTTTGATTTTATTGGCGTTGCTTTAACTATATAGAATTGTACTATGCGCAGTATGAGGAATAATGAATAAATTGATTTGGTTTGATATTGAACTTATAGCCTTTTTGCATGGAACAAGCACTGCAATAATTCCATTGGTTAGGAGCATCTGTACATGTGTTCAATAATAGGATATTCAGGGGTAGGAAAGGCAGCTCCCTTGTTGGTCGGAGGTCTTCAGAAAATGGAATATAGGGGGTATGACAGTGTTGGAGTAGCTACTCTAAATAGTGGAAAGTTGTTGATCAGAAAGGGAATAGGCAAAGTAGAAGAAGTAAATAAATCGCTAGGATTAAAAGAAATGTCAGGTCAATTGGGGATCGGTCATACAAGATGGGCTACGCATGGCGGAATTATTGATTCCAATGCTCATCCACATTCTGCCTGTACGACCAATTTGGCAATAGTTCATAATGGCGTTATCGAAAACCATCAGGAATTAAAGGAGGAATTACTAAAGAAAGGTCATGTCTTCAAGAGTGAGACAGACAGTGAAGTTATAGCGCACCTGTTAGAACACTATTGGGCGTTAAAAAATGACATTAAAGAGGCCATGATGAATACTTGTAACCGATTAAGGGGTTCATTTGCTTTTGTTGCCGTGTTTGACGATTCGACCCTGTGTGCCGCAAGATATGATGAACCACTTATAATTGGAATTACCGCTGGTGGCTATTTCATTTCTAGTGATGTATTGGGATTTCTGGATTACACCGATCGCGCAATATTCTTAGACAATAGGGACATAGTACTGTTAGAAGGAAACAATCTTTCTATAATTGATTTTGACGGAGAAAAAGTCGAGCGAACTCCAACACAGGTTGCATGGGAACTCGCAGATAGTGATAAAGGAAAATACGCATACTTTACTCTCAAGGAAATCTATGAACAGAGTCACACTATCTTCAAAAGTATGCAGCAAAAGAAAGAAAGCGTAGAGACATTTTGCGATATAATTGCAAATGCAAAGGATGTTTTCGTCACTGGTAGTGGGACTAGTTATCATTCGGCATTGCTAGCAAAACACATCCTATCTAAATACTCACAGATACGCGTAGAAACTGTTGTGTCAAGCGAATTCCAATATTCTTCTGAGCTATTAGATGAAAATTCTGTATTAATTGCTATTTCCCAAAGTGGTGAAACTGCAGATGTATTACAGTCAGTGAAGGCAGCGAGAGAAAAAGGGGCTAAAGTCCTTTCAATAGTAAATGTAACTACATCATCTCTTGCAAGACTCAGCGATTGTTTTCTAGAAGTGAAATGCGGGCCTGAAATAGGAGTGGCTGCCACGAAGAGCTTTACAAGCCAGTTATCAATAATATACTATATAGCTGATACTATTGGCGGTAACTTGACAGGGATTTCAACAAATAGAATGGAACTGTCAAAAGCTATAGAAAAAAGTTTAGAACTTGAATCAAAGATTGCAGAGTTTGCAGCACAGATTAAAGATGCAAAGGACATATACATTCTCGGTCGTTCCAATCACTTTCCGATCTGCCTAGAAGGTGCTCTTAAGATCAAAGAACTTGCTTATATTCACGCCGAAGGTATAGCAGCGGGTGAGCTGAAACACGGGCCTCTAGCCTTAATTGATAAAAATAGCGTTGTAATAATTTTGAATCCCGATGATTCGACATATATCGATACTCTATCTAATGCTCATGTAGTAAAATCCAGAGGCGCTAGACTAATTGGCATAACAAACAAACCCCACCTCATATATGACTATTGCATACCTATACCATATGTCAAAGAATCATTATTGCCAATGCTTGAAGTGATACCACTACAGATTTTGGCGTACCATCTAGCGCTTCATAATAACGCCAACCCAGACTATCCACGCAACTTGGCTAAATGTGTTACTGTAAGATAGGAAATTTGTGATACTAATAAAATATAGAAGTGAAAGTAGCACTATCAGCAGAAAACAGAGAAAAAGTAGATCATAAACAAATTATTGAATAATTAGGCAAGAACAGTTTCTAAGCGTATCTCAAAGTATTAGACTAACATGAGAATAGGGCATAATTTTTTGCTATGCTGAAATGAGAATATAGTTGCATTGTGTTATTTTTCAAAATCGTATAATGATATTCAATCTTTAGTTAAAACGACAAAGAATAGTGTGTGAAATGCCTAATAACAGTAGTGATCATTCATTAGATGAATCCTGTTCAATCCCACGTATTACTAGAGTACAGATTGTAGATCGTACCAGTATTTGCGCTAACATAGCCCCAGGCTTCTGGAGTAATTGAGAGCTTGCTGAAGGTACTTCTTTGTTCATTCTCCAATACATTGTATACTAGTTGACCAATTATAATTTGATCTGGCTGTGCAATCGCCGTAATTTTAGAAGCAATACTAATAGTATAACCTAGAATATCCAAATGGGGCTTTTTCAATACGATTTTCTCATCTTGCCTGAACGTATCCCATCCATATTGAACTACTACATTCTCTCCAACATCAATCCCAATTCTTACTTTCAGTTCAGGATAGTCGGATTGTTGGAGAATTGGGTTGATTCCTTGTCGTATCACTCTGATCATCGAACATGCACAGCTTATTGCATTCATACACGGTATGTACATTTGATCATTTGAGGCCGGAGGTGGACCTACTATGAAAAAAGCTAAAACTGCGTCTCCTACATATTTCAGAACGTAACCACCGTAGGATGTTATTAACAATGACATTTCCTGAGCAAAGGTTCTGATAATTGTCGCAAGTTTGTCTACAGGAAGTATCATTGATAACTTGGTAGATTCCACGAGATCAATATTTAGAATCACAAGACTAACTTTGGATTCAGCATAAGGCTCTAAAATTTTATCTGCTTCTTCAGTCGAAATATCAAATTCCGACTTGACTTTCAAGGCCTTCCACATTGTAGATTGTGCGTGGTCTATAGCGCGGTCAATATTAACCACTGAGTCAAGATATAATTTGCTTAATAATGGGACATCAGATAGCTTTTCCACAGCGTCCCTCTTTCTTTCTTCCTCGTTAGTCTCAGATTCAATTACACGCATAACTTCCTCTTGGCTAACGTCCAATTCTAGAGAAATTATCTCGGGGTTTATGCCGGAATTGTACAAGTTGACTATAGTTTTTCTTTGCTCTACGACCAACTCATATTCAGCGATAGTAATCTCGGACGCTAATTTGAATATTTAGATTCCAATAACAATCTTCAACCTCTAGTTAAAGATTGTCATATACAAAGTCAATGAAAGTTTACTTCCAATTTATGGTCACCCTTCAAAAGGCAAAAATGACACATTGTTAATGCAGTACAAATAGCTTACAATCGGTAAGATTAGGGGTAATTTAGAAGGAATTTATACGCATGTCGAGAAACTATTTCTAAACTTTTAGAATGTAGTAACTCATACTAAAAAAAAGAAGCGTGCCTATTTTCTTGTTACCAGTGTTCAACTAGCGGCATAAAAAACAAACTGATAACAAAGCACATACCACCTAACATTCCCACTATAGGCAGGTTGGATTTTATCGATTTCAAGATACTCATATCCATAATATTCGTAATCGAGTATTAGTACACTGCTGAGCGTGAATGTTGATTAGTAAACATATATTATTACTTCTAAGGTCTAGGGATTAATACGAAAGATCAATACTAAATTGAAAATCAGATCGTCTTCATTATGTTTTGACTAAACCCTGAATACAAATAGCCGCATTACTAATGATTTTTGAAGATTAGATCATGGGAGCCGTTTGCTAATCTGGCAAAGCGAAATATCAGATCAAAGACCGTCGCTTACCTATCTTTTTTCACGATCACGAAAATATTTTTTATGACTCGAGGGATTAGGATTTGTATGCAAAGTCGAACGATAAATAAGCATAATTCGCTCTATATCTTCAAATTTTGTTTTGTTGCGGGGTTCACTGAAGTTATGAAATATAATGTTTTATAGACTAACTCTTAATGTTTGAAATAAAGATGGTCTTAATAACTTTTATTTGTTAGTTATTTGTTGGATATCATTGATATGGACGAAACAGATGTCAAGATACTCCAGCAAATATTGTCAGATGCGCGATTGTCATATAGGAAAATAGGTGAAAAGATTGGTGTGTCACCACCTACTGTACTTTCAAGAGTGCAAAAGCTGGAGGGGAATCGTATTATAAGATCGTATTCCGCCGTCCTAGATCATGAAAAGTTGGGATATGATCTTACGGCAATAATTGAGGTCACAGCTGTAAAAGGCAAGATTACCGAAGTGGAAAAACACATATCAATATTTCCAAACGTGTGTGCAGTGTATGACATTACAGGATTAACGGACATGATAATAATTGCGAAATTCAGAAATCGCAAAGAACTTAGCGATTTTGTAAAAAAGGATCTCGCATTACCCTATATTGAAAGAACCAATAGTCATATAGTATTAGTAACAGTAAAGGAAGATTTTAGGCTTATGTAATAATGAGCTGCAACCCTTTTAATGAACTCATTATTTTGAGAAAAAGATTACGTTTACCTAGGATACACTTGAGATCTTAATTGATTTCATACGAAGTGACAGAATAATCATTGCCAATTGGTAAATAAAATTATGATTGAGTCATACAAACTTAACAAATATTAAGTATATCTTAATATTACTATACGAATGTTTAATTTCTGCATAAACAACTTTATATATAATAGGCATTTATAGCAATTATGTTTGAAAACATAACTCTAGTGTTGTATCTGTGTACGGGGTTCATTGTGACTTACCTAGGGCTGGAAATAGCTTGGCACTTTACGGCTTGTAGAATCCATGACAAAGCGATAAAACCGTGTATGTTTAAGCAACTAGAAACACTGATACTTGCGCGCCGCCAGTAAAAGGAATAAGTACGCTAGCAGGATCAAAAATTTATTAATTTCAGGGAATATTTTATATTCTACAACCTCGGGTTAAATTTGGCGAACAAATTGTCTTCAACTAGATCCTGTCATAGATTTATTCTGTTCGTAAATAAGATTCATCTTCCCATTTCAGACAATCAAATTTATTCCGCCGTAAACTGTAGGTTAAGTATTGCAGGAGTCGATGCATCATGATGATTGCGCAGACTACCATGATTGCCGCCTGCCTTGCAATACTAATCTATATAGCTGTAGTTATTAGCGGAAGTTTCATCTCAAAAGATACCACTAATCAGAATGTATTAGATTTACTTTCGAAATCTGACAACGTGAGAGATGAACAGATAGCCAGGAGTTTGAGTTACATTCACAAATCTGACACAGGTATGAATGTCCAGACTATACTCCTGAATGGAATAAATTTGAGTAGCAATCAATTCATACCCTTATTTGACTCGACGCCATTTGCAACTAAGGGACATATTGAACTAAATCTTCCTTGTGATAGTAACAATCCACGATCTCCGTTCTTCCAAATTCTTGTTGGGCAAGCTCCTAATCTCACAGCAGTAACGCCTGGTTATGTTCAACAAATATCAGTACCACCAGATATGTGTCTTTATCATGCTCAGTTTGGATTTGGTGATCCTGTTACTGATATTGTATTGAAGAATATCTCGGACAGAGAAATAAGTCTAAAGGGTCCTCATGCTGCAGTAATATCGACTCATGAGTCATATACTCCAACGGTACCATCTTTCAAGGACCTTCAACATAAGCAAGGATACTGATAGTTAAGATCAGTTACATTGGACTTTTCTCTTATAGGCATATCGGACCGTAATCCGGTCATCCAACGAGATGAAAGGAAGGAATGCCTATATTCGGCATGTGCCTTATTTTGTCTAAATGTACTTGTGCCTCATATGGTTATCATTTATGATAAAGAGCTGCTTATGGCTAAATATATTAGCTAAGCTTTTAAATTGACAGAATTCACTGGATACTTCTTCATTTAGACAAATTCAAATTCATTTTTCTCTCAGTAGGAAACTGCTTCGGTGGAAGCTTAGAAAGCACTATGTTCTCCTAAGTTGGAAAATCCTAAGCCTAATCGTTATAACTATGATTGTATACGACTAGTTGACTCGATGTTAAATATACATGCAATTACAGGAAAATTGCTGCAAATAGACGAAAGTATACTATCCGTGGCTATTGTTGATATGAAAGGACAAACTGTTTCCCGCAAAAGTAGATATCATATTAGTAACGCATTTGTTTCTGACAATGCGAAGACAGATTGTAATATATGGATTAGAGCTGCTTTCGCCATGGTTGAGCAATGTGCTAAAAGCTTTGGTAAGGTCGAGACATTCGTCTCGATTTATGAAAAGATAAAAGTCATGGTCGTCCCCTTAATGCCAATCAACTCTCTTGTTGTACTTACAATGCTTCCTTCAGTGAGTGTAGAATACATAATACGTAAGATTAATCTGATTGTAAATTATTTCAGGCCACAACGGCATGATAAGAATTATGGCATTGAATCAGATAGCAAATGGTTAAACAAATGAGTTACGATCTCATCGAGACTCATATTTGGATAATTTTTCAAATTGAAGAAAACATTTACATTTAGTATCGCAAGTCGTTTCTTCAGGAAACCTTTCTAATGCTTTTCATAGTTTTGTTTTAGAAGTTCTTAAATTTATAGAAAAAGTTTCCATGTCAGTTTCGAGTCAATGATAATATCTGTAAACCACGTTGAAGACCTACACTGAGATGTAGTTCATTAAAACGACGTGCTAGTATGAATAGGTGCCGATGAGATGCGATATACTGGAAGTTCGTAATCCATTTTGAATCCAAAAGCCTGTCTGTCTGTTAAATTTTGAAGGGTCTGTAAATCTTATCAGCTATGACAAATTATAAACGCGATCTACTTTTTTAACTAGTCATTCTACACATCATAAGTATGACTTTTCAGGAGAATGAAAATGAATCAGTTAATCTAATTGAAGAAATGCGATCTGAAATCACAGAAGATGAGCCAATTGATTCCAGTATTAGGGTTTTAGAGCCAGAAGATGAAGAAGAAAGATTCGAAGAAACAATGGAAAGTACAGACACGGCAAAAGTTCAAAAGGTCAAACCAGAGCGGAAAAAAACAAGGAAATCAAACGTTATGAGAAAAAGTCCTTCTAGAAATGAACCTGAGAGTAGGCCAATTTCAAAATTACATAGTGAGTTGAGAAAGCATTCTGATGCTAGAAAGAGAACAGATTTGGCGATCCTGGATATACGAAAAGAGCTAAAGGATTTACTATTAATACATCACGCAACTATCAGAGATCTCAAAAAACAAGTATTACAGATGCACAGAAAGATTGTCACACTTGATAATTCCAAAAAATCTACAAAGTCTAAAACTAGCGGTAAAAAGACAGCTAGCGGTAAAAAGACAGCTAGCGGTAGGAAATCAAAAAAGAAGAGTAGTAATAGGAAGAGTAGAAAACGCTAGACTTCTGAGGTTAATGGATTATAAATATAATCCATTGATTAAATCTCGACCTCAAGAACAGAGAATGCACTTCATATGCTTCGTAATACAACCAAGATACGACGTGATGAATTAGCTCAGATTATCTGCTGTAATTATCATTCATTCTAAAATGGATTTTGTCACTTTTACTCAAACTGAGTGGATGCGAGTAGAACGATCATCCAACTTGTGGTACTTATAATTTATTCCACAATACAAGCAACGAAACGTCATGAGCTCGATGTCATGTATTGTTTGTATTTTAGATACATACGCTAGATTGCGCTTACAATAGGAACATTTCATCTCTCTCATCTTATCACCATCATGGTATTACCTCTCGAATGAACACATTGCGCTTCACATGATTTAGCTTTTGAAAGATTTCGGCATATATGTAACTATTAAAGAAATAATTTGTTCCATCTTCTTCTTTTCTTAAAGAAACACATGTATCGTCATCGTCAATTTCCCTTTTACAAGAAGCACAAGATATTTTGTCTTTCATGCACATATATCAACTAAATACTATATAAAAAGGAGTACCATAATTAATATCATTTACGATACCAAAATTTCCATTATATAAACGGATAACACAAACTAAACACTTCCCTAAGTAAAAAATGCCAACTTGCTGCTATACCAAATGGGGTAATGTTCGGCATTCTTTAAACAAACCCAGCGAGAGTATGATTCTCTGAAAAGAATAGATGTAGGAATAAAATATTTCTTAACCTAATGTGTTTAATTAATGTTAGTGACAGAATGAGTAGAAAATTTTGATAATCATGTACAGGGCCCATGATATCTAGGAAATTCTGATAACATAGTATAGTTTTACAAAACACTTTATTACTATTTTAAATAAATAGAATAGATACGAATCCGATTGGGTGTATTCCTAGTTCAACATTCAATCTATAAGTAAATCGTGTCATGTTTGAAATAATTGATCCTTAGCTATTTGTTAGATTACCCGATCGCTGCAGAATACAATATTCATACTAGTTTGATTGATTTGCTGATATGTTCGGTGCAAATACAATTCTGCCGCACGTTCCAGCTCTCATTTTTACTAAGGATAAAAATGCAATCAAGGATTGTACCTTACATTGATTTGATTCTTATTGTCTTTAAGCCTGAATAGAGGAGTGAATTAAAAGTCGGTCACCTTCGGCTACTAGTAATGCAGGAGTTTCGTATTTTTATTTTTATTCCACGTCTTAATTTGTCCTGCCATAAGAAATAACTGGTCCGAATTTACCTTATGCTTTATAGACCTTGCAGGCACCCCAGCAACTATGTCTTCATCTGGCACGTTATCAATTACTGAAGCTCCAGAACCGATAATTGCTTTGTTACCTATTTGGAGTTTGTGCTTTACAGTAGAATTGAGCCCAAGCCAGCATGTATCTCCTATGGTTGTACTTCCACCAATTATAGTTCCAGCAGTAAGGCTACAATTCCTACCTATATTCACGTTATGTGCCACGTGCACAAGTGCGTCAATTTTTGTTCCATCATGTAACACAGTATCCTTTAGTGATCCTCGTGCAATAGAACAATTAGTACTTATCTCAACGTTATTACCGATGATGACTTTACCAAAATGAGGAAATGCTTCGAGTTCTAGAGATTCATTTCTTTCGTAAGCAAATCCATCCTCTCCCACAGATACTCCTGATTGAATTATGCAATTGTTTCCTATCACGCAGTTCTGAAGACTAACTCTATCTCCAATAATTGTATTCTTTCCTACAATACAACCTTCATCTATAACTGAAAAATTACCCACGGCACAAGTGCGATTTATTCTTGCTGTATCGGATATACACGAAAACCGAGAAATTCCAGATTTTCGTTTTATTTTAATGCTACGTAATCTATTGGCGACGTGCATAAACACCAGCCTTGGGTTATCAACTAGAACTAGAAGTTGATCAGGTTTGACAGATATACTAGTTCCAATTGATTTATTGCACAGAATTATTCCTGCATTGGTATTTGATACAATAGTGGAGGCCTTATTATTATGCCCCGAATAAAACGTAAGATCATAGGGAGTAGCTTCGTCGATAGCGGCTACACTCCTTATTCTTTTGAGAATCCTCCTGGAACCTATAATTTGATAGCCCACTTCCAAATCCGCTAATATAGACTCGATATCGAAGTTGGATGTGGGAGCTAGTATCTCAATGCCCAATCCCAAATTAATTTCTCTCTCATTTCTTATAAGTGATTGCTTTGTGTGAATGTCATGTGATTATCCACGTAAAGATATTTTCTATTCTTATGCCATGAAATAGAAATGTATGATCATCATATGTAGTTGCTTGAGGATCAATAATTAAGAATGATCTTCAGAACGTTCCAAATACTTGTTCATCAAATTACATTCTGATCTAGATAATTATGAAGTATGACTCTATCATTAACAAGTATATACTAACGATAATTATATTTTGTTTTACGGTTACTACTAGCTTATACATTTTGAATAACATCCCTGTAAATAACGTATATGCACAGCAAAATGTCACTACAAATCAGACGAGCCTTGATGTTGATAAGCAAATGGTACAGGACAACAATAAGACTCATCTGGGGGTTAATATGCGGGGATACTATACTAGCATGCCGGCGTCAAGAGACTTTAAATTTCCCTTTCCTGATAATTACTATGATACTAGTTTTAAGGATATCTCAAAGGCCAATATTGTTGATCATGTTCGCTACAGGTTCTATTGGGAATCATATGTAAGAAACTCAAGCGCTTTTCTTAAAGAAATTGAAGATGTGGCAAAAACTGCAGACAAATACGGAATAAAGGTAGTTTATGATAACCATCAATTCCACACTTCATCTTGGTTGAACGCTGGAAGAGGTACGGGCTTTCCGCCCTATTTTTTCACTGACCATGCACTTTACGAACAGGACAGTGGAGGAACACCCAAGTCAGCCGTTTCAAAAACTTGGTGGACTAACTGGTGGAATAATGCCATGATTGTGAATGGTACGGATGGATGGACTTTGCAATTGGATTTCCTGAAAAAGATAGTCAGTATTACTGACAAACATCCAAGTACACTTGGATATGAAATTTTAAGTGAGCCACAAGTGCATAGTCAAGATCAATGGGCGAAAATAGGAAAATATAATACATTCATGGCCGATGAATTGCGCAAGCTTACAAACAAAACAATTATTTACAGTATGAACATTCCTATAGACCTTAAAAGTTCAATAAATGTTGATGCGGCAAATCTGGCTAAAATGACTCCTCAAAACAAACAGAATGTAGTATTCAAGTTTTCGCTCTACGGGATTCCTGATGATGGTTATCAAAGCGATAAGCTTCAATTGTTTGAAAATGCAAGTCGGATTGCCGGTGTCCCGTTATACATTGGAGAATGGAATAATGTAAAGCGAGTGGAGACCTATAATGATCATGGCGAAAAAATATGGGTGATAGATGATGTTCAAAGTGACATCAGCCAGGCAGATGCTAATGCGATAGTAGGAAAATTCAGAGACATTGGTATTTGGGGTTTAGCTTACTGGGAATGGAGTTTTGTTCCCAATGATACACCCAACTTTAATCTGGTCAATGTAACGTCTGACAAAGTGACAGGAAAGGAGACCATGCAACCAACCGAATATTTCAAAATTATAGAAAATGCTTACAAGGAACTATTTGTTCAACAACCAAATGGTGTACCTGCTTCAAAATTAAGTTGACAATATATACAACTGCTACCTGGTTGATCTCGGCGTTCACTTGTTCAACTATCGCTATGCCAATGATTTATTGAATTTTGCTAAAGCTCTTCAAATAATCCAATTTTTTATTAATAAACTCAGACGCTTAATAGCATTTGTAGTGCTCGGATGTTGTATTCAGATAAAATTCATGCCTCAAATTACTTCAAGTACGAATAATACTATATTTTAAATAATCCGGTGCTACATAGTGCAACACCTATGAAGGCAAATTGGAGTTGTACCGAATGTGGCATGTATTCTGGACGGCGATATTGTGTAAAGCGCCACATAGACAACATCCACAAGGGTAAGGCCAATGCAATCCCCTTTGTAGAATACTTGGTTGGCCGACGAGATGGATTATACCCTCCCAATATGCGGCCATCGTATGG
>JAKEIK010000040.1 GCA_022545895.1 Nitrososphaeraceae archaeon
ATTAATTGGTTGAAGAGATGGTAAATTGTTACCAGGGTCCCGAAGTAGAATAATGTTCATTGGTTTTTTGTTTTCTGTAATACGCTTCAAATTCACCTCATGGTTTTTCGCGAGCAAAATACATTGTTCTGTGAACTCATTAACTATTCTTGCCGATAGCATGGAAGATTCGGAGTTATCCTCGGCGTCACAATTTTTTACATGCATATCTTTGACGAAAGTCTTGGAAATTCCAATCCCATCGATTCGGTCGTACGCGGGATCAGTGTTTGTTATTTTTGCGGATAATGGAATCTTGTTATGCCTCAGTCTTACGATCACCCGATGTGCAATTGTTGGAATTATTTTTACGGAGACTTCTGGATCACTAAATTTTATATTTCGTTCAAGATATTGACACAGTTCTTTCGCTTCTTCTTTTTCGATTATCCTGCCGGCCCTTCTGTCAATTATCTCGGTATTAAGACCCAGAGTTGCGAAATTTCCTCGCAGTGCAAGATCCCCATCCTTGAAATCTACTGCAGATCCAATTATCTCTATTACCCCTCGTCCCACATATTTTTCTCCTTTGAAATTGTAACCTAGCATATTGAATACAGCAATGTCTGATTGGGGCGCTACTCCTTTTCCAACACTGATAACTTGTCCCATAGACCCATTTTTTGCAAGACTATTCAAGTTTGGCGTCATGGCAGCCTCAAGTGGAGTAAGTCCATTCAAATCAGGATGTGGTAAGTCTCCGATTCCATCCAGCAAAACGTAAATGATCTTCAAATCTTTGGCGGTGCTTGTTAATCGCCAAATAAAAATTATACAGTGACAAGATTGCTCCCCAATCTAATCACGTGACCTAATGAGAATGGGTCAAAAGGATTAAAAAGGGCAAATTAACAGCTGACAAAGAAAGACATTGCGTGTGATTGCGATAGGAAGCAGAGTCTTTATAACAAGTTTTCAGTTGGCTGGCGTGGAGGGAATCAAAGTCGAATCACCTAACGAAGCATTAGAACAAATCAATCATCTGGGATTAGCTAATGATGTAGGACTTATTCTTTTGAGCGACGACATAGGCAAGGAAATTAGGATTTCTCTTACAAACCTAAGATCCAGGAAACCGATACCACTAATATTTGAACTTCCATCCCCTGGTAGTTCTAAAGAAAACGTAGATTACCGAGCTCTTCTTAAGCAAATTTTGGGAGTATAGAAAATCGCCGCGATAATTGCAAGATTGAAAAATCGAAGAGCAAAATAGTTTCACTGTTTATAATTTGGATCTGGTATTGAACCACAACAAGTATAAATCTGATAGAAGTATCTACGCATGGTTAACAGAATTTAGAAATTTGGTTATGTTTCAACATGTTTGATTTAGTCGCGATCTTGGTAACAATCTTGATCGCCTTCAATACCGGAGTTATGTCCTGCTGGATATACCTTACATTTTCAATTCTTCAATCATTTCGAAATTCCCCTCGACTGAAATTTGACCCCGAAAATATTGGGCCCGAACATAGAGTTAGCATCATCATTCCCGCACGAAATGAGGAACAATACATATTCAAGTGTCTAAAAAGTCTGTTGAGTCAAAAACACGTCACGTACGAAGTAATAGCAGTGAATGATTCGTCTACGGATAATACATTGAATATTATGCGCAATCTTTCAAAAGAAGACAGCAGGTTAGTTATCGTCAACGCCCCTCCGAAACCTGGAGATTGGGTAGGTAAAAACTGGGCATGTTATCAAGGTTACTTAAATTCGACTGGAGAGATTTTTCTGTTCACTGATGCGGATACGGTACACTCGCCTGAGGCTTTATCAAGTGCACTTGCGTCAATGCTAAAGGAAAAACTTGATGCTATATCTGCAGTTCCTAAGCTTTCGTGTAAAGACATCATTACCAGAGTTACACTCCCCATCTTGTCGGTTTTTCTACATTCCCGATATTCACCAGTTAGAGTAAATGACCCAAAAACTAGAGTTGGATATTTCTTCGGAAGTTTTTATCTGATAAAAAGAACTACCTATGAGTCCGTCGGCACACATGAATCAGTCAGGCATGAGCTTGTAGAGGATGGAGCATTGGGACACAAAGTGAAAGAGATGAATTTCAAGTTAAAGCTTGTTAGAGGAGAAGCCTATGTCGAGGCGATATGGGCACGTGATCCCAGAACGCTCTGGAATGCCCTTCGACGTCTCATAATACCGTTATATCACAATGAAAAGCGCTCAGCGATTCTAATTGTCGTTACTTTATTTTTCATATTGCTCGAACCAATTATAGTATTTCCACTGTCTATTTATTTTAATTACACTGCTTCTACATTACTCAGTGGTTCCCTTTTTTTGCTTATCCTCGTATCTTTAATTCTACTTGTATCAGCAGGTGTAATCCAGTCGAAATATGGATTATTGCAAGGAGCCGTCTATGGTTTGGGTTCTCCTATTGGATGTGCAATCATCACGATTTGTTTTCTCTTGTCGCTCTTTGACATGAGAGGAAAAAGAACAGTGTCTTGGCGAGATCGTGATTATGAAATTGGTTAAGTAATAATACAGACACCTAACGTTACCAAATGTTATGTTGCATTAATGATTAAATACTCTCTAAGAGACATTTACATTTACGTTGACAAGGTATAGGAATGGTTGGATGCAAATTGAAAGGGTGAATACAGAACATTGTTTGTCTATACGTTTTTCACGATTTAGTGTCTGGATCAATTTATCCATGTAGGATCCATCCTAAGTATTTATTAATCATCGTCTGGAATATTGTCTTGGGATAATACTTGGAACTGCAGTCGACTGCGCACAACTTGGACCTTCATAATTTTGAAGAAAGAATCTTGAGCGATTCTATTCCTAAGAAAGAAGTATATGATCTGATGATGAATTTAGACACCCTTTCTCTGATCTCCGTTGCCCGCACAATTCGTCTTCGTCGTAAACCAGGACCAATAACATATTCTCGAAAGGTTTTCATAAATCTTGTGAATCTTTGTAGAGACAAGTGTTCGTATTGTACATATAAGAAGGAGCCAACAGACACTGATGTGTCAATGTTGGATCCAGAAAAAGTCCTCAAGATTGCAGAAGACGGAAGAAGGCTTCGATGCACTGAAGCATTAATCGTAACTGGTGAAAGCCCGGAACAAAAGTATCCCGAAGCTAGAAAATGGCTTAAAAGCATCGGATTCAGTTCGACTGCAGAGTATATAGACAAAATAAGTAACATGATCTTAAAAAAAACTGGACTGCTACCTCACACAAATGGAGGTATCTTGAACAAAGAGGAATTGTCAATTTTAAAGGAAACAAACGTAAGTCTTGGATGTATGCTCGAAAGCTCGTCGGAGCGTCTTCTTAGTAAGAATATGCCTCATGAATTTGCCCCTAGCAAAAATCCAAAAGCAAGAAAGAGATTACTTGAAAATGCGGGGGAACTCAAAATACCAATGACTACAGGGATCTTGATTGGGATAGGGGAAACGGTTGAAGAGGTCATAGATTCTCTTTTTATGATGAAAGAAATTAATCAAAGATATGGGAATATCCAAGAAGTCATTATCCAGAATTTTGTCCCAAAATCTAATACCGGAATGCGCAAAATTCCAACGCCGCCCCTTAACTATTTTATTAGGATTATCGCCATTTCCAGGATTATTATGCCTGATATGAATATACAAGTCCCTCCCAATTTAAGCCCTAATAATTATGGGCTGTACGTCGATGCAGGAATTAATGATTGGGGCGGTATTTCTCCGCTTACCATTGACCATGTGAATCCCGAGTCACCTTGGCCAGACATCAAAGAATTGACTAACGTTACTAAGAGATCAGGCTATATTTTGAGGCCAAGGCTACCGGTATATCCAGAATTCATTCTTGACAAGAATGAGTTCATACACGACAATTTGTGGAAATATATAAGAGCGCTTTCTGGATCAGACGGACTTGTAAGGGACCAGTACTTGAATTGACATCAATGTTAGAAGGTATAATGAAGAATATAGATTCGGTTGTTGCCCACATATTGAATGAAGCTCTAGATTCGAAAGATATTTCCATCAAACAGGCAGTCGAATTATTTGATACTAGTGGTCTAGAAATAAGCGCAATTACGATGGTCGCAGATATGCTTAGAAAGCGTTCTGTTGGGGACATAGTAACATACGTCGTGAACCGAAACATCAACTTCACAAATGTTTGCATTAAGAAGTGTGGATTCTGTGCCTTCAGTAGGGACTTTAGGAATGAAGAAGGATATTTTCTTCCTGTTGAAGAAATCATAAGGCGGACAACTGAAGCATGGAAACTGGGAGCGACCGAGGTTTGCATTCAGGCCGGGCTTCCACCCAAGATGGACGGTAATCTGTATATTGATATATGCGAGGAAATAAAAAAAGCGCATCCAGAGATTCACATACACGCTTTTTCTCCTGAAGAGGTACAATATGGAGCCTATTGTTCGGGAAAGCCTGTTGAAGAGTATCTTAAGATGTTGAAAGACGCAGGTGTAGGAAGTTTACCTGGTACAGCTGCAGAGATATTGAATCAAGAAATACGTGATATAATTTCTCCCGGAAGAATATCTGCCAAAGAGTGGATAAACGTCATCAAGTGTGCTCACAAATTAGGCATTCCTACTACATCCACGATAATGTATGGCCACATAGAATCTTCGATGCATAAGGCCGAGCATTTGGCAATCATTAGGTCCATTCAGAAAGAAACAAAAGGCTTCACCGAATTTGTGCCTTTGAGTTTTATATATAAGGAAGCTCCCATGTTCTATAGAAATTCTATTCGTGGCATGAGACAAGGTCCTGATGGAAATGAGATACTCAAAATGCATGCGATCTCAAGGATAATGTTGAATAACTACATCAAAAACATTCAAGTTTCTTGGGTCAAAGAGGGATTAAAGATGTCACAAATTCTTCTCTCAGCCGGAGTCAACGACTTTGGTGGAACGCTAATTAACGAAAGCATTTCTACCTCTGCTGGAGCAGAGTATGGCCAGATGATGAAACCCAAAGAGATTCATCATGTCGTAAAATCAGCAGGCAAGATACCTGCACAACGATCTTCAACTTATCGAATATTAAAAGAATTTAGTGAGGCGGAAGATGATCATGCTTTACCCCTTGATACTGCTGATCCGGCAACGTTTGGCTCCTATCAGGAATTGGTAAAGATCGGCAAATACAGATACGCTGAAATGAAAAGATAGATGACCAAAGTAGAAATGAAAGTATGATCATTTACGACTTAATTGTAGGCAATATGGTTAGTATGTTACTCTGTTAGTGCCCCATACTAGGTTTATCTGTTTTCAGCATCAATTCAGGATCCTTTTATACAAAAAAATTAATCTTTTTAGAACGGTAAGGCTAACAAACTTTTGCTCATCAAAAAATTTAATCAAAGAGGTTCTCCTGACATAAACCAATTTTCTTTGGGATTTTCCTTGTAAACAATAATGACGTGTCCTTTTTTTGTTTTTAGTATCTTAATGGCTGCTTCCGTAATTGCTGCAGCAAATTCCGCTTTCTGCTCTTTCGATCGGCCAGGGTACATCGAGACTGAAATTAATGGCATAACTATAGTTTCTCAAACACTAAAATAAACTAATTGCGGTTTTAATCTCAGAATTTACATATTGGTCAAATCAGTTGACTAATAGGAAATACCAAAGGTTCAGGTTTGGTAAAGACTCGATCATTTAAAACATGTTCTTAAGATAATAGAACAAAGCACTATATTTACGAGTACACGGATATTATAATCGAGAACTTTGATAAACTTGGGCATTTTAATTTCGGGAAGAGGAAGTAATATGGAGGCCATATTACGAGCTATCGAAATGTCAAAGATTAAGGATGTTGTTCCTCGAGTAGTTATTTCTAATAAGCCAAATGCACCAGGTCTTCAAAAAGCTGCTAAGATGGGTGTCTCTACGAAGGTTGTATACAACTCTGCAAGAGGTTGGGAATATGACAAGGAAATAGTTTCTGTATTAAGGGATCACTTGGTAAATCAGCAAAATGGCTTGATATGTTTAGCAGGATATATGCGCATTATTAGCCCTGAATTTATAAACTTATTCAAAGGAAGGATTCTTAACGTTCATCCCTCCCTCCTTCCAGCGTTTCCCGGTCTTCACGCTCAAAAGCAAGCTTTAGAATATGGTGTCAAGGTCTCTGGTTGCACAGTACACTTCGTCGATGTCGGGGTAGATACTGGCCCTATTGTAGCTCAGAGAACCATAGAAGTTGAAGACCACGATACAGAAGAGACTCTTTCAAACAGAATACTGATGCAAGAACACGAGCTCTATATTGAGTGTATTAACCGGTTTGCCCAAGGCAGGTTGTCAACTCTAGGACGCCGGGTTTGCATAAAGTCTTGCTAGGAAAGAAAAAGTCAAGAGATCAGACAATCACAGTAATCATCCTTTCATCTTAACAGATAGGTATTCTTTTTACGTTCACTTTACGAGTCCCTCCAACAGCAAAACAAAATAACTACCCTAGATTTCCTTATTCAATTGCCTGCAAAAAAGATCGATGGCCTTATGGTCTCGAGGTACCTGAAAGATAAGATTAGAAAAGATGTATCAAAGCTAACTGAACATGGAATTAAGCCTTGCCTAGCAACAATATTAATGGGTGACGATGAAGCATCAACTATGTATGTACGAAATAAACAATTAGCAGCTACTGATGTAGGCATTTTAACGATCGATAAAAGACTTCCAAGCACTGCTTCGATAGAAGAATTAATAAACTTATTAGATGAATTGAATTCTGATAAGTGTGTTCATGGCATACTTTTACAGTTACCGTTACCAAAACATATTGATCAATTTTCAGCGATCAGCAGAATCGATAAAAATAAAGACGTGGATTGCCTGACCCCATATAATGCGGGCCTTCTTTTTACTGGCAAAGCAAGGCTTAAACCTTGTACGCCATCAGGAATCATTGAATTGTTAGATTATTATAAAATTGATGTAAGCGGAATGGATGTAGTTATTATTAACCGAAGCAACCTGGTAGGATTACCGTTGTATTTGCTTCTTTTGCAACGTGACAGTACTGTGACGATATGTCATTCTAAGTCAAGAAATATCAATGAAAAATTAATCAGTGCCGACTGTATAGTTACTGCTATCGGAGATCGCAATAGGTTTCTCCTTAAAGGTGACATGGTTAAACCGGGTGTTGTTGTAATAGACGTAGGTATAAACCGAATCAAGGGAAAGCTCCATGGAGATGTGGACTTTGATTCTGTATATGATAAAGCTTCCTATATAACTCCTGTACCTGGGGGTGTAGGCCCAATGACGGTAACGATGTTATTGAAAAATACTGTGACTGCTGCAGATACCAACAAATAGTACAGAAGTGTCACTATGTCTGATTCGTGTCAGAGAAATAAACACTCTATAAGAAGAGAACTTCTTAAGATGAGGGAATTATTGGATGCAAACAAAGCTCGTGACAATAGCGTTAAGATTCAAGATAGATTAATGGGACTACAGGAGTACAAAAATGGAACGATTATAGGAAGTTATGCTCCGAATGGAATGGAAGTCGAAACCTGGAAGATAATGCATCATGCATTAGCTAACAAGAAGACTTTGGCATTACCCAAGATTGAAGGAAATGGTACTCTATCTTTTTATGCAATTGAAGAAGCAGATCTCAACGGCAATCTTGTTAAAAGCTCTCGCTTCAAGCTGAAAGAGCCAAAGGCATTGGAAGAAAGATTGGTTGAAAAGCTTGACCTTTTAATAATACCAGGAATCGCTTTTGATACTCGGGGATACCGACTCGGATATGGATTCGGATATTATGACAGATATATGGCAAAAAAGACTTACACCAGTTCTGTGGGGGTTGCTCATGACTTTCAGATTCTAGACCACAATTTACCTAATTTATCTTATGATCAAAAATTGGACTTTTTAGTCACTGAAACTCGGACTGTATATTTTTAGAGTTTACTGCTTTGTATCCAATATCATTCCTATAATATTCCTCATTATCTCCCCAATGGATATTTCTTACGGTAGAATAGGCCCGATCGATTGCTGTTTCCATATCAGTACCCAAAGCAGTGACAGAGAGCACTCGCCCACCAGCTGTAATTATCCTATCCTGAGGATCCCTAGCAGTACCTGAATGGAATACGTAAACACCTTCTCCCATAGAGGAGTTTAATCCTCGAACTACCTTACCTTCTTCATATTTCCCCGGATAACCTTTCGACGTCATAACTACACACACAGCAGGGTCTTTTTTCCACTTTATCTGAGACATGGAAGCAAGTCTCGTTTCGGCTATAGCTTCCAGATATTCTACGAGATCTGAATCCATTCTTGTCAAAATTGATTGACATTCAGGATCACCCAACCTTACATTAAACTCGAGTACGTATGGAACATTAGTACTACGTTCGATCATCAGACCAGCGTACAGAAATCCTTTAAATGACAGACCTGATTTCTTTAACGCGTTTAATGTGGGTTCCATGATCGTCTTCATGATGTTGGAATTCATTTGTTCATCGATGATGGGTGCAGGTGAATAGGCCCCCATGCCTCCAGTATTTGGTCCGATATCCCCATCCCAGATATTCTTGTGGTCCTGACTTGAATCCAGTGGGACTATTGAATGTCCGTCACATAGTGCTATAAAGGAAACTTCATTTCCGTACAATCTTTTCTCTATCACTATACTGGTACCCTGGCTTCCAAACTCCTTGTATTTCAATATTTTATCTATTGTTCTAATTGCTTCTGGGAGATCATGACAAACTATGACCCCCTTACCCTGTGCTAGACCGTCCACTTTTATCACAGGAGGTTCTGACAAGGAAGTGACGAATTTTTTTGCCTCATCGGCATTGGAGAAAACAGAAAAAGAGGCCGTAGGAATATTATATTTCTTCATAAATTTTTTTGCAAATACTTTACTTGATTCTAATCTGGCTGCTTTTTTATTTGGTCCTATAATAGGTAACCCTTTTCTTGCAAATAAATCTACTATACCTAGTGTCAGAGGTTTTTCAGGGCCAACAATCGTGAAGCATGAGTTATCCCTCGCAAAATCACTAAGCTTTTCTAAATCATCAGGGGATGTTGGCACATTCATCCCTGTACCGCCATTTCCCGGGGCGAAGAACACTTTGTTTACCTTCGGACTCTGGGAGAGCTTCCAACCAAGACAATGCTCTCGTCCACCTCCTCCGACAACCAGTATATTCCGGTAATCAACCATTTGTACTATCAAATTGGATGATCCCTACAAAAACTTAACTTATTCTTAACTTTCTTTTCGATAATGATCGAACTGTCAGTTCGATTGTTTGTGTAGTTTTGAATAACAATCAGAGATTATTGCTGAGATGAAATCAAGATATTCCTCATCATGGAAGTAAATTTGTTCAAAGTTCTTGTTGATTACATTTTTGTGAGCAGAATTAAGATGATAACATAATCCCTTACCTGAAAGAGTTCTATAATAATAATCGTTACAGCTACAGTAGTTTAGATATGGATCAAGCCAGTACTCGTAATTGTTACCAATCATGGTCCATATGATTCTACCACTTGGCAAAAATGAATGACACTTTAAGTACAGTGGTCCTGAATCTATCACAAATCACCTATATTTCATAAATTATTTATTACAGAAGTCTCCATCTAACCAGTGTATTCAAGTTTCGCATCCATTTCATGCGATTTATTATATCCCCGAAATAGCAAAGTTGCTCGCTTAAACCCCATCTATATTCTTTTTACCGACAATGTGTGACCGGTGGGTATTGTGACTAGTGGATTAAGATCGTCAAGGACTCTACCAACTGGATTCATCATGATTCCGGACAAATCTTGAAGTACTATACATAGTGAGCCGTTGGACGTCATATATCCGATATCACCTTTGTTAAAGATGGCCCTTTGCTTCTCGGCCCCCATGTTTAGGCCAGTTTCAAAATATACCAATTTAGTCCCAAGATAGTGTAGCCTGCCGGTTATAGGTATTGAGTGCAGTATATTAGAAACTGTTAACGGGGACAAATGGCGTACCAATTCACACCTGACTTTTCCGTTACCCATGACTTCCATGATAATTGGTATCCTAGAGACTGAACTGTTTCCAGGCAAATTCATCGGAAGTAATCTCATCAGCAAACTATATAATTTAATTGTAGCCAAGATATTTTTGACAATCCCGACCAATTCTCGCTCCTTTGCGAATACTAGATTCAGGAGTCTTTTTGTGTGATTCCTAAAATAAGCACTCAGATTGGGTCTGAAAGTAGACTATATCACGGTTAATTACATTTCAGACACCATTTAGGTCGAAGTGATAATCACAAAATCTGATTCAAGGACAATTAGGTAGGCGACAAGCAGGCTTGAGAATAAGCAAGGCCTTTTTGTGCCTAAATTTTTAGATCGAATAAAAAGATAATTGTTGTTTAAAGATTTTTACTTAATATTAGTACAAGGTGCAGGAATGTCTAGCGTTCCCATTTAAAGTATACGTTCAACTGATTCTAAAACTACTGTCCCAAACCAAGGCGCTAATGATTTCTACTCACAATTCCAGAGGTATCAGTTGTGCTTGTTTATTAGGCATAGATAAAGATGTATTATTATGGCAGGAGACCTGGCAAATGAGCAGGAAATCTTTATAACTGTCCATGACGTTAAATTAGTGAGTAAAGGTTAAAGCATTGTGCGCCGTATTTGATTTAGTAGATATAGCAACATTTAATTAGATATCCAGCTGCTTTTTGATTTGTTCTTGGTTTTAAAGCGTTCTTCGACAAAGTTATCGAAAAAGTCGCCTTCTACCAGCGAAAAGTCACCCAAGAAGCAACCGAAACAGGTGGAAAAAACCAAAAAGAATCTAAAACAAAAGGCAAAGCCGGCAGAAAAGAAGAAACATCAACAAGATGAAACTATTCAACTTAACAAAAGTACGAGACCTGTAGACGAAGTAGTTGTATATCCAGAAATAGAATTCCAAGTACGGGAATTAGTGGCGGATGGTAATCAGGTATTAATAGGTCCACCCAGATTGACACGATTTGAAAGGGCTAGAATAACTGGTGCAAGGTCATTACAACTCTCACTAGGTGCGCCATCTTTAATTGCTTGGACAAATGAAATTAGAGACACGATCTCTCTCGCAACAGCAGAGTTGGATGCCAGGATATTACCTATATCAATCCGACGCGTTTTGCCTAACGGATTGTACCAAGATATTCCCATTGACTGGATGAAATAACGTGAATAGTTTTCTTACAAGATAAATGGCCGTTTATCCAGCAGATTTGTCTGTGGGCTGGACGATAATTTGCCCATCCGATGAGCATATTTCAGTGTCAATGTAAGTTACGAGGCTCGAGAAAAGTTAAATGCTAGTGAAATATTCATGCTGGAGGGTGTACACGTGGAACATCTCATCAATTAATATGATTGTATGGTACGTAGCAAGACTTAAATTTCGAACTTTTTCAATTTTGAGAGGGTCAAAATTCCGACTATCCAGGCGACTCATGTAGGGTACAAATCCCAACTCCTGTTGGAAGATGGTACCACTTACGAAGGCATGGGTTTTGGTTTTCCAAAAATTGTAGGTGGGGAAGTAGTTTTTAATACGGGCATGGTTGGATATTCAGAAACTTTAACTGACCCATCATACAAAGGTCAGATTTTGTGTATGACTTATCCACTGATAGGCAATTATGGTGTTCCGAGTTGGGATGATTTGGATGAGTTTGGTCTTCCAAGGTACTTTGAGTCAGAGAGGATCCAAGTGAATGGCCTTATAGTTAATGAACTCTCAACTGTTGCCAGTCACTGGGATTGTGAACGTACTCTGGATCAATGGCTATACGATGAAAAGATATCTGGAATTAGTGGAATTGACACACGTGATCTAACAAAACGGTTGAGAGTTGATGGAGTAATGAGGGGAGCATTATGTGTATCTCCTGACGAGATCAACAATAACGAATTAGCAAGAGCTATGTCTGAAACTAAGTATGATGGTTTTAATTTCATGCCTGAAGTTTCGGTCTCCGAGATCAAGGAATACGGAAGCCATTCTTTACCACCTGTAGTATTGATCGATACTGGAGTAAAGTATAGCATAATCCGTAACATCATCAGAATAGGATTCAGAGTTATTTGTGTTCCTTGGGATACTCCCACCATTGATATCTTGTCATATAGTCCCGTGGGGGTAGTTATTAGCAACGGTCCTGGAGATCCCAAAATGTGCAAGTCAACAATAAAGACTGCCAATGACTTGATTGATTTATCGGTACCAACGTTGGGAATATGCCTTGGGAACCAGATAATTGCATTGGCTGGAGGAGGCAATACACAAAAATTAAAATTTGGGCACAGAGGTCAAAACAAGGCATGTACCGAAGTTGGAACTAATAGAACTTTCATTACAAGCCAGAATCACGGATATGGTATTGAACCCGAAAGCCTTCGCGGAACTGAATTTGACATATGGTACTTCAATACTGATGATAGGACTATTGAAGGGGTGACACACAGATCAAAGCCAATATTAGCAGTACAATTTCATCCTGAAGCTTCTCCCGGTCCCTATGACTGCATGTTTGTTTTTGAAAAGTTCAAGGAGATGATTTTGAATGATAATATTGGTTACCAAAGGCAAAAACCTGAAAATATGACTACATCCTCGAGGACAGGAACTAAGGAAAAAAAGACAGGAGGTAGGAAGGGAGTTTCCGAGAAATGAATCGATAAAGAAAACGGTAGTGCTTGGCAGCGGTGCAATTAAGATCGGAGAAGCCGGCGAAAGTCAGAATCAGTATTAATGATTCTGGCCGCTAATTTGATTACTCCGGATCTCAGTGCCTCAAGGCATTATCTGAAGAAGGTATCCATAGCATACTAATAAATCCCAACATAGCCACAATTCAAACTGACACCAGATTTGCCGATAAGGTGTTTTTGTTACCTGTAACTAGAAGCTATGTAGAAAAAATAATAGAGCAGGAGAGGCCTGACTCGATAATGCTGAGCTTTGGTGGTCAAACTGCTCTAAATTGCGGTGTAACACTAAATGATGAAGGAGTGTTAAATAAATATGGTATAAAGGTTTTAGGCACTCCAATTACAGGAATAAAGATCACAGAAGATAGACAGGAATTTAAAAATGCGATGATTGCTAGTAGGGTACCAGTTTTAGATAGTGCCCCAGCACACAATATGGAAGAAGCAATTGAAATTGCCAATAACATAGGATATCCTGTCATCATAAGGGTCGCATACACACTTGGAGGCAAAGGTGGAGGAGTTGCGCATAACGAATACGAACTGCAGGAAATAGTTCAAAGAGGATTACCACAAAGTATAGTACATCAAGTCCTAGTAGAAAGATATGTTGGAAGTTGGAAACAGATTGAATATGAGATGATGCGAGATTCTACAGGAAATGCCATTACAGTTTGCAACATGGAGAACGTTCTTGCTATGCGCGTTCACACAGGAGACAATATTGTGGTTGCACCCTCTCAAACACTCAATAACGAAGAATATCACAAACTTCGCTCTGCAGCAATCAGAGCCGTCCAACATTGCAATATACTGGGGGAGTGTAATGTCCAGTTTGGGTTAGATCCCGCTTCTGAAGACTATTGTGCGATTGAGATAAACGCCAGACTTTCTAGATCCTCCGCATTGGCCAGCAAGGCAACTGGTTATCCCTTAGCCTATATGGCTGCAAAGATATGCCTTGGATATTCTCTTACCGAGCTTGTGAATAGCATAACCAAAACTACCACTGCGTGTTTTGAGCCATCTTTAGATTATGTTGTTTTAAAAATGCCAAGATGGGACTTTAGAAAGTTTGAACTTGTGAGTAGGAAACTCGGAACCAGCATGAAGTCGGTAGGTGAAGTCATGGCAATTGGTAGATCCTTTGAAGAGGCAGTACAAAAAGCAATCCGTATGACTGATACAGGAAAACATGGCTTGGTTTGTAACGACGATTCAGAGCTAGAAGAAAATTTGGAAATAGTAGAGGAGGGATTGTTACATCCTGACGACGAAGTATTACAAACCGTCGTAAAGGCAATTAAGTTGGGAATTTCAATAAACACAATATATAGGCTTTCAGCAATAGATCCTTGGTTTTTAACTAGAATAAAAAATGTCATAGAATTAGAGAAAAAATTGAGGGATTCTGATTTAAGTGAGAATCTCCTAAAAGACGCTAAACGGTATGGATTTTCTGATCATCAAATCGGAAAATGTGTTGGTTTGAATGAAATGAGTGTCAGGAAGCTTCGCCAAAAATTAGGAATAATACCCGTAGTGAAGCAGGTTGACACCCTAGCTGCTGAATGGCCAGCAAAGACCAATTATCTTTATCTAACCTATGGAGGAGAAAAAAACGACATAGTATATGATAAAAATAACCGAGGAGTAATAGTATTAGGTGCCGGACCATACAGAATTGGAAGTAGCGTTGAATTTGATTGGAGTACTGTTAATATGGTATGGAGCCTAAAGGAGAATGGGATCGAGTCTGTATCAGTAATAAATTGCAATCCAGAAACCGTTTCGACTGATTATGATATCTCCGATAGATTATATTTTGAAGAGTTAACTCTTGAGAGAGTTCTAGATATCTTTGAAAAGGAACAGTCATCGGGCATTGTGACTTGTGTAGGAGGACAGGTAGCTAATAACTTAGTACCAAAGTTGGGTAAACTTGGGATTCCAATTATAGGTACTGCTAGCACGAACATAGACATGGCAGAAGACAGGGAAAAGTTTGGAAAATTACTTGATTCCTTAAATATTAGGCAGCCGCCATGGAAAAAATTTACGAACATGGCCGAGGCAATAGCATTTTGCCATAAGACAGGCTATCCAATATTGGTTAGACCTTCATATGTATTGAGCGGGGCAGCCATGAGAGTAGTCTGGGGAGAGGAACAACTCGAACGATTTTTGAACGAGGCAATTCACCTAAGCCCTGAATATCCAATAGTAATTACCAAGTTCCTACAAGAGGCATCCGAAGTTGAAGTAGATGCAGTGTCTAACGGAGAGGAGGTTATTATTGGCTCGTTGATAGAACATATCGATAACGCAGGTATTCATTCTGGTGATGCAATGATGTGCATTCCACCATGGCGTTTGACCAGAAAGACAATGAATACTATTGTAGAATATACCAAAATGATAGCACTTTCATTAAAGGTTAAGGGGCCGTTAAATATACAATATCTGGTAAAGGATGATCAGGTATATGTAATTGAAGCCAACATACGAGCATCCCGCTCAATGCCTTTTGTATCCAAAATTGTAGGGATTAATATTATAGCACTTGCTGCCAAAGCCGTTCTTGGGAAACCTCTGCCGAAAGAGGCAGGCAATTTATGGATGCGAGTTCCTGGTTTTGGAATTAAGGTTCCTCAGTTCTCATTCATGCAGTTAGAAGGCGCTGACGTTGTTCTCGGAGTAGAAATGCAATCTACTGGAGAGGTCGCTTGCTTTGGGGAAAGTTTTTACGATGCGTTATCTAAGGCCTATGAAGCTGCAGGTTATTCACTCCCTCTCTCGGGTTCCGCGTTAATTACGATAGGCGGCCAACGATATAAAGAAAAGTTATTACCACTCATCTCCCTCGTAAATTCCATGGGATTCAAAATCCTTGCAACAGAACATACCGCCGAATTTATAAAAAATAATACCAAGGCAAATGTTCAAGAAGTTTATAAAATAAGTGAGCCTTCAAGAAAACCTAATATCGCAGATCTCCTCTATAACCGTCAAATCGATTTTATCATAAACATTCCATCTACATCAACTATAGAAAAATATGTTGGGATGTTATACGATGAATACCAAATTAGGAGAAAAGCCGTGGAAATGGGCATCCCGGTCCTAACAACAGTTGAAGCAGCAACATCATTCGTTGAGAGCCTAAGATGGCGAACGACGTTTAAACCAACAATCAATTCTCTTTCGGGCTACGTCGAGTTTTAAGAAATTTTGTTATTTTAGAAAAGGGTCTCCAGAAGCTCTTCGTTTCCAAGTATAGCACCCTCCATTGACAGTATCAGACACTTTTCTACAGCCTTCTTTTTGAGTATACGATTTACTAATGGCGAGATTTGACCTTGTCTACTAACTTTTGACTGATTCACAATAAATCTATTGTAAGATGGCATTACAATAATATCAATCGACCCCTTCTTGCTAGGAAATATAACATCCGTTCTAACTCTAAGAAACACCCACACTTTTTGACCATTCATAACACTATCAGATTTGAAGAATACTGGATGAACATGTCCAAGAATAATCTTTTTGACGTTTGAAGTCAGTGATGAAGGCATAGTATGACCGTGAATAAGCAGGGTATCATCGATTGTCATTCCTGTAACCCCTATCGTACTTATTGAGTCAGGTATGAGTAACCTGATCTTACTGTCATGATTACCAGGAACAAAATAGACTTTACATAGCTGTGAGAGGGACTGCAAAAATTTAGGAACTACTTTCCAATCTCCTTTATTGATTCCAGACACATTGTTTTTTATATCACCTAACAGAACAATTGAATTGGCTTTACAAGATATCACAATTTTTTCGAGTTCCTTTTCGGTCTCTTCCGCAATCTGATACCAATCGATAGATACGTTCTGTGATTGAAACCAATGCGCGAAACCAATGTGCAAGTCTGAAACTACTAGTATCGATTCATTCTGGCCTTCCAGCTTTGTATGCATTAAAAGTGCGGGATGTCTCGGTACTATGCTAAGCTCAGCCATTTTTCATTTCCTAGGATAAATACAAAAATATCTTCGCTCCAACAGACATTTCAAACCCTCCTCTACGATCTCTGAATTCAATCTCAGGGTTTTAAATATTGTCCATAAGAACACGCTATTTGCTGTATCCAATTTCGAAAAAATTACACCGTGATCCTTATAGCATCGATTTCTACTATAATCATGATAAGATCCTGGCTATGAAATTTCGATCTGAAGTGGAGTACTTTTTAATCGTGGAGTTGCAGTATAATGAAATTTAATTTGATACTGTCTTCGTCTCGGAACAGAGAAGGTGACGCAGTTGACGAATTCATAAAATTAATTGAGGAGAATCTAGAAGAAAGTCCAATAGTTGAAATAAGCAACATTCAAGGAATAATAATTGCATTTACTGAAACCGATCCTTTAGAGGTCATTGATCTCTTCAAAAAAATGGCCACTGAAGAACCATGGCACTTCAGGTATATTCTTAGAGTTATTCCAGTACAAATCGTTTGTTCTACTAACCTGACAGAAATTATAGATAGCTCTTGTAAGTTATTTAGGAAGGTGTCTAGAGTATCATCATTCAAAATTGTGGTTGAAAAGCGACACTGTAACATCAGATCTCGAGAAATAGTTTTGGCCATCGCAAGCAGAATAACAAACAAAGTGGATTTGTATTATCCTGATTGGATTATACTTGTAGAGATTTTGGGGAAAAGGACAGGTATATCAGTTTTGAGATCTGAACACCTATTGAGCATCGTAAAGCAAAAGATGGGTGGACACATAAGTAAATGACATTCAATGGAGATTTAAAGTTGTATTGTTAGTAGAGTTATCATTCAAACCAAAGTGCTTAGTTCCCAATCTGCATGCCAAAGTTTTATGATTTTAGCATTTTAGTTTTGCTCGTCTATTAATAGTTCCAGCACTTTGAAATCAGCCGACTCAACACATGAAACGTCAGAATATAATTGAATCGAAACGAGATGTCGCACTAATCTTTTGCAAATTGCTAAAATCAGCACCGAGGTGCCCAGTACCAATTAAATAAAAATAATTGAAATTTATGGTGATTATTTAGATTAAAACTTTACCAGAGCTGCTTTTTCTACGAGGTAATTTTCAAAAAATACCCTGTCTATTTTTTTATGGGTAATCCCAAATTCTTTACGTAATCTTGCCATTTTGTTCTTTCCTATTCTTAAGACTGAAACATGTATCTCGTTATAGTAACCTTCAATGTATTGTTTTATCTTCAGGACAGAGTCCAAATTTTCTGACATCAAAATGAAGCATGCTGCACTATCGTTTTTTAATCCTCCAACTTTTATAGCCTTTGAAATTTGACTAGTACGACACAATCTCATTAGGATATCCGTTTCCATTATTTTTGATAACTTTATTCCTCGATTCCATGATTCAACCGTCAATTGGAGTACCCTTAACAGATGATTTACTCCAAATACATAACTGGCATCCATGCCTTGAACTAAGACATCGGGAGAAAACGCTCTGAATTTGGTAATTAATTCGTGTAAATTTTCACTTCCAAGATGCATTATTTCGATAATTGCAACATAATAAGTGTCTATTCGATATAAAGATCGGTCTTCTGGAGGGATATTATTTTCTAACAAAGTAGGTCCTTTCTTATTATTCAAATTAATATCTTTTATACTCAAATTTAGTCATTTTACTATCCACCATGTACTAAACTAGCAACAGTGACGGTATCACCTGATTTTATTACTGATTCTCCCTTTGGAAACAAAGACGATTCGATTCCATTGATAGCTATCAAAAAATTCTTTTCATCAATAAGGTCTGGCTCAATTGCATGGTTGCGTAAATAGGACATTATGTATGAAATCGATGCGTTAGGCTCATCAATATAAAGTGTATTCGTATTCACAGTTTTCTGGATTGAACCGAGAAGTTTCACTATTATCAATGTAGTTTCAAGTTGTCATTCTGCTTCCGAAGATAAGGAGTCTGGTGGCTCTCCTTGTGATTCCAAATTTTCCTCACTTGATTTGGATTGCTTGTTAAGATGTGAGGCGATATATCCTGCGACCTGATTTCTTAATTCTTTAGATCTTACTATCGCAAGCTCCACAATAGTCTTTTTATTCTGTTCAAAATTGGTTCCAAACCTATCAGGATATTTATTCATAAGGTCTGTGGCAATCCTTCTCACACGATGCATAGATATTAACGAGAACACAAGCTTATTTTATACTTATTCATTCAGGAAAGTTCCAAGGCAAATTCTAATTTTGAGGTAATAAATACATCCTATCATCCATTGAAGAACATGTGAGAATTTGTTGATACTATGCACATAGCTTCTTCAAAAGTCATTTTAAGCTCATGGGACATAATATTTAGTATAGTGATGAGCATATTTGTTGGCAATGATGTAACATTTTTGAAGCAGCCAGAATATCTTACAGGCCCGTCTGTTTCAATCAATATCTTATTTCTATCAGCTAGACTAAGAAGTTTTTTCTTGTTTCGAGAGTAAGCGATGAGCGGACCGTATGAGACATATAGACCCATATCCATTGATCTTTGTAACTGCTTCTCTGTCCCATCAAACCAGTGGAGACATGCATCGAGGTTATCGTACGACGGAATGAGATTAAGAATTTCATCCAATGTTCCTCTAGAGTGTATAGAAACGGGTTTTTCAATTTCTTCCGCTAAGTTCAACATTTTTTGAAAAATATCTACTTGCTTTGAGTAGTTGTAATCATTGGATGTGTCATACGAGTGATCAAGCCCAATTTCTCCTATTCCATCGATGAAGTTCCGGTTTTGCGCGACGAGGTCTTCAAATTCAGAAAACTCTTCGGTTTGGGCAAATTCAGGGTGAATCCCTACAAAATTAAATACTACATCTCGATTTGCTTCACTAAACATGTCTATGGCTCTCCTTGAAGTAGATACGTCTATGGTCACTGAGCATCCTTTGATACGCAATTCCCTCATTGATGTAAGAATTTGTGTTAAAAAATTCGCATAATATTCATCCACCAGGTGTATATGCGAATCATAGAACAAAGGATCCAAAAATTATAATTCCTACTTCAGATATTCTAATAATTCTATATCAAATCCTCTCTCGACATAGACACTATTTCTATCCTCCTCTTATCCTTAGACACCCAATTCACTCGTATTAACCCGAATATCTCCAAATCGAGTAAAATTTTGTTCACGTCGGACTCTGTAATTTGTATCCCGTCCTTCTCCAAGTTGTTCATCAGATCAGAATCTGTAAGGGTGTTAGTCTCCCTAATTTTCTCTAAAATAAGGTTTCGCAAAGGATACTTCAATTTCAAATCACCTATCACAAGTTCCTAACTATTTACATTGTCGCCTCATTTAAAATCATATGTGTTTAATAAATACCAAACTCAACACCTCTCTAGAGTGATTCCTCAACCTTTGTAAATCTGAGAAAGCTTAACTCCTTAATCTAGGCTAGGAGGTGCTCTATGTCATGAACTGAAAGTATCTAAAATTTTGGCAAAGTGTCGATATATTGAGAAACAGATCAAGTTTAATATTTCAAACTCTACAAATGGTTTACCTAGCATGAAAGGATTTGAAAAACGGCTTCCCCGAAGTGCTCGCAGAACCAGAAAGCCACTACAAACCGATTGGATAACTTCAAGGAAGCCTACATGGGTGAAATGCACTTATGAAAAATGTCTTCATGAATGGATTTACAAGGGCGCTGGAAATTGGGCCGAATGTCCAATATGTCATAACTGTATGAAAGTTTCAGCTGGAAAAAGACATTATGGAAAGTAATTTCGTCACAGAAGCAAGATAAATCTAATCTGCAAAGTCTGATCCTAGTCAAACGAGTTTACCGATGATGTAGCCGATTATTTCGACGTGATTTTTTTTAGACTAGATAAGTTATCTGCATTTCGTTCTTAATGGCTTAAAAAATGTCGAAAAAACGCTATCTCCTTGCGATGACAAAATTGACAATAAGATTTTTTAATAATTTCAGGGAAAAATATTGAATTGGCAAAACGTGAATTTACTATACAAGTAGAGGGTGATAAAATACAAACTTTGGGACACTTGCACAAAAACGTCGCTTTGAAATATCTTATGAAACGAAGAAGATCGATCTTAATGACCAAGGACAAGGAAAAAGTTGAAAAGCTCTTCACAGTCCTTCCGAGGAGTATAAGTATAGTAGGAAAAAACGTTACCCACTCATACGCTGTCAATTGGGAAAGAGAAGGAGTAACAGATTTTGAGGGATCTCGATTTGTGTTTACATTAGAGGAAATTTCTGCGCCAGTTATTTCGGCGCCTGCCTAGCAGATAACTAAATTCAATTCCGTTATTTAGATTTACAATAGCATCCTTTGTAGCACATGACGGTCGAGAAATAGTTTTTATTCCAATCAAGGCACTAAATGCGTGTACTTAAGTTAAGTGCAGCAGTTTAGTTATAATTTTAGCCACCTGCCGCTTCAGCACCTAAATGACCCCATAATCCTTCTTGGTAGGTATCAATGAGGTGGTTTATGACTTCGTCATAATCCAAATCCTTTTGCTTGGTATCCATCAATTCAATCCTAACGGACGATAATCGCTTGTAGGTAATATCATCTACATCAATACTCTTCATGTGCTACTTTCTGGGAGTAATTTCTATTAATTATTTTGTAATTGCAAGGAATAATCTGGGATATAACATTTTGTAATTTTTGATACATTCGATAATTTTTTATAAGAATTCGAAAAATTTATTACGATTTGGGTTCACCAAAATTTTGTGTACATAGACACCATCTCAGTCCCCCATGCCGTAAAACAAGTAATAGGATCTAATGGTTTGTTTTTTCAAGCACTAAGAACAGGCATAGTCAATTACACGGCATTAGCTCAAAAAATAAAACCTGACGTCGAAAAATTGACTAAAAATAATGTTAATTTGAATACTCTGGTGGTTGCCATTAAGAGATTTGCAGACACGTTGGAAGACAATGAGAGGAACCTGTCAGTACCTACCATTGACGGAATTAGAATGTCTTTGACTGGTAGTATTTTGGATTTGGATTTCAGAACTGATTCTCATGCAGTAGTTGAGGCCCTTGACGAGCTTATCGAATCTGACAAGGGATATAGCATGTTTAGAACAAATAAACAAATTCGAGTTTTCATAGAGGACCTCGATGAAGTTCGTACGATTTTTGCTCCCGCTAAAAGTTTTGAAGGCACAATCAAAGAAGGCTTATCGAAAATCACTATTAATATGCCCACAGACATGCAGAATACATATAGCATCCTCTCGACAGTATCCTATATCCTTTCTAGCAGCCAAATCCCATTGTACAATGCTTTCTTTTCTCATGATGAAATTACGCTGATACTGAATGTCAGTGACGCCGCTAAAGCCTACGAGATAATCAGAGAAGAGTTAGCAGGCATGCGGGAGTGAAATTAGGACTAGTACCATATACACAGTTGGGACACTACTGATTTTTTTTCATTAGCTACTAAGTGGTAATTTGATTCTCGATTCACCTGTAATACGGAACTGCCACCTTCTCTCCCGGTTTCCCCTCTCTTTGAGTCTTTATTTTCTTTACACTCTCTTCAAAATGACGCATCATTACATGTGCCTCCGAAACGTGCTTTGCTGCTTCTTCTGGTGTAGGGTATTTTGCCAAGTATTCATGCAAAACGAGAGAAACAGCGGTGTTCGCTACGGAACTTGCATCGGCTCCACTGAATCCTTCGGTAAGTTCTGCAACCCGTACCAAATTTACATCTGGACCCAACGGCTTATCTTTTGAGTGTATTTCCAAAATCTTTTGTCGTGCAAGCTTGTCTGGCATTGGAACAAATACTATTTTATCAAATCTACCAGGCCTCAATAGAGCGGGATCTATTATATCTGCCCTATTTGTTGCCGCTAAAACGACTACACCAGAAAGTGCCTGGATTCCGTCAAGTTCAGTTAGTAATTGTGATACTACCCTTTCAGTAACCATACTATCTCCACCCATTCCTCTCGTAGGAGCTATCGAATCAATTTCATCAAAAAATACTACACAAGGAGCAGCCTGCCTTGCCCTCCTGAATATTTCCCTTATGCCTCGTTCGGATTCTCCTACCCACTTGCTTAAAAGTTCAGGACCTCTTACACTTATGAAATTTGCCTCCGATTCTGTGGCAACGGCCTTTGCAAGAAGTGTTTTGCCTGTACCAGATGGTCCGTGCATTAATAGTCCTTTAGGCATGGAATGACCCAACTTAGTGTACAGCTCAGGATATCGTAATGGCCATTCTACGGCCTCTTGCAATTCTCGTTTTACCTCTTCCAGTCCGCCTATAGAAGACCAAGGAACATCTGGAGATTCCAAATAAACTTCTCGCATAGCTGATGGCATCACTTCCTTCACAGCATTTTCGAAATCTGCCATAGTTACTATTAGTTTATTTAATACTTCTGGAGAAAGCTTCTCATCCTCTAAGTTTAGTTCTGGCAATAATCGTCTTAAACATTTCATGGCTGCTTCCTTACACAAATATTCCAAATCAGCTCCAACAAATCCGTGTGTAACAGCAGCCACTCGATCTTGTTCGACATCCGTATCTAGAGGCATATTTCTAGTGTGGATTTGAAGTATCTCTAATCGTCCTCGCTTGTCGGGTACCTTTATTTCTATTTCCCTATCAAATCTGCCGGGTCTACGTAAAGCCGGGTCAATTGCATTTGGTCTGTTAGTGGCTGCAATGACAATCACTTTGCCCCTGGCTTCTAGACCGTCCATTAGTGACAAAAGTTGTGAAACTACTCTTCTTTCTACTTCTCCAGTAACTTCTTCTCTTTTTGGAGCGATAGAATCAATTTCATCTATAAATATGATTGAGGGAGCTTTCTCCTTTGCCTCTTTAAAGATTTCTCTGAGGCGTGCGTCCGATTCACCATAGAATTTGCTCATTATTTCTGGCCCCGAGATACTTATGAAATGTGCGTTGCTTTCGTTAGCTACTGCTTTCGCTAATAACGTCTTGCCAGTCCCTGGGGGACCGTACAACAATACACCTTTTGGAGCTTCGATCCCTAACTTCTCGAATATTTCAGGATGTCTTAGGGGTAGCTCGATCATTTCCCGAACTTTTTGAATTTCTTCCTTTAGGCCACCAATATCTTCATACGTAACCTGAGGAACTCCTCTAAGCGTTTCACCTTTTTCTGCAATGTGAAAAATAGTTTTTTGAGTTACCAAAACTGCATCAGAAGCTGGTGTAACTCCAATTACTTGAAACGTAAGTCTTCCCCCAAAGTAGGGTACCATTACGTTGTCACCCTTTATCAGAGGCACACTCTCAAGTGCGTCAGCAAGATATCTCTCATCTATGGGCGGAATAGCTTCCAAAGGAGCGACTATTACTTTCTCTGCAGGAACCGCTTTAATTTTTCTAACAATTACTGTATCTCCTATGGCAACTCCGGCATTATTTCTGACCAAACCGTCTACTCTAACAATCCCTTTTCCTTCATCAGATGGATATAATGGTAAACATTTCGCAACTGTTCTACGTTTACCCCTAATTTCAATCACATCGCCTGTAGATGCACTCAAAGAATCCATAGAATCATAATCGATACGGGCAACGCCGCGGCCCACATCTCGAGTGTAAGCTTCGAGTACCTTCAATGATAGAGTATTCTGACTCACAATATCACTTACGACTTTACTTATCTTTATACCTTTGTTAGAATAATAATAGCAAGAAAAAAGAGTGAAATCTTCCCAATTTACTATTAAAGTGAGCTGCTTCTGTCAGATTCAAGAATTAGTATTCAAAGTTCCTAATTCATCATTTCCGTTGAGATGCTGCACTTTCTCATATCTCTAACAAAAAAAACTTTATCAAAAGCTTAAAATCACCACACTTCTCAAATTGAACGAAGAACATTGGGAAAAAGAACTCTAGTACGAAGAAGAGGACGAGGGGGAAAACAATTTAGAGCCATCATAGTAGGAAAGATTTCACCGTCTAAATATCCCAATTTCAAATTTCCCGAAAAGCATTCTGGATCTGTTGTAGATATCGTTCATGAAAGAGGTAGGGATGCCCCGTTGGCAAAGGTACGTTTCGACAACAAAACTGTTAGTTATGTTCCTGCCACCGACGGTATTGCAGTAGGAAATAGCATCCAAATAGGATATGATATTCCAGCTGCAAGCAACAATATCTTGGCTCTGGAATCGATACCTGATGGAACTTTAATTTGTAATATGGAAAAAAATATTGGAGATGGTGGTAAGCTAGTAAAGGCTTCCGGCTCTTCGGCATTGGTTTTTTCACATTCACCACAAGGTGTTACGGTGAAGCTCCCGTCGGGTAAGTTCATTACTCTCAGCCCCAATTGTAAGGCAATGGTTGGCGTGGTAGCAGGTGCAGGAAGAAAAGAAAAGCCATTCCTCAGAGCAGGAAATAGAGCTAAATACATGAAGGCAAAAGGGAAATTATATCCCACAGTTAGGGGAATAGCACAGGCAGCCGTGTATCATCCCCATGGCGGCGGAAGACATCAACACATTGGGCATCCGTCTTCAGTTGGAAGAAGTACACCTCCTGGAGCAAAAGTGGGCAATATTGCACCTAGAAAGACTGGACGAGCAAGGCTTAAAGACAGAAGATGAGGGTTAATAGATCAATGTCATCCTGTACTATTATTGTGGAAACGTATGGGTTGTCATAATAACGAGCATTTTTTATTTCCAGGATTGTTAGATTGGTAACAAACACCAATACAATCCTAAATCTTATGAGGAAGACCCTTCATGAAAACAAACTGACTAGGCTCACAGCACTAAAAAATTTGCAAAAACAAGAGCAAGGAGACCCTTTCAAAATCTTGATTGGAACTATATTATCTGCACGTACTAGAGATGAGAATACAACTCGGGTCTTGAAATATCTATTCGATAAGTTTAGAGACATCGATGGAATATCCAAAGCCGAGTTAAAAGATATAAGAGATTCGATTCACAGTATTGGATTTTATAACATCAAGGCAAAGAGAATAAAACAGGTGGTGCAGTTACTGATTGAAAAGTTTGATAGTAAAGTACCTTCTAATTTGGAGGAATTACTGACGTTGCCGGGAGTCGGGAGAAAGACTGCAAATTGTGTTCTTGTCTATGCTTTCAACCAGCCGGCCATTCCCGTGGATGTTCATGTGCACAGGATATCAAATAGATTGGGCATAGTGAATACAAGAAAAGTGGAAGAGACCGAATTGGAATTATGCAATATCATCGATAAAGAAATGTGGATTGAGGTAAATGATACTTTCGTTACTTATGGACAAAATGTATGTCTTCCAATTAAACCAAAGTGCAATATATGCCAACTTAAAAAAATGTGTAAATTTTACAAAAGTAATGTTTAGGCTAAGCCTCCCTCTTCTTCTTCACTAAAAGAGTAACAACAATCCCCGCCATTATTATTGACACTGCCAGAGGAAGATAATATAATGGCGAATTGGCAGGATTACCAAAAATAATGTTGAATGAAATTTTTCCTCCAATGACATTAGCAGGATCTTCTGGCCTGTCCTTCCCATATACGGATATTGAACCTACAACAAAGTCATTAATAGAGAGTCGGTCTATGATAATTCTTTTCCCGTTTGTGATGGTCAGACCCTGATTGTTTGCATGTGCTACAAATATTGGCTGATCTCTTGACCACCCATCGCTATCACGTTCATATATTCTAATGTAACCAGAATCTTTGGTGTTGACTGCTGCCCAGAATCTGGCAGATTCTCCTCCGAACATACCCAGCTCTATGAATTTTTCGCTTGGATAAGGTTCTTGGATTTTTATTATCGTTTTTGCGTTACTGTAATGAGAATAAGTTAGGTTATTCTGAATTACCAGCTGCCAGTTAGTAGGAATAGGTTTTGCGAAGGAATATACTACGGGATTCTTTCTGTCGGCATTAGAGGCCGAGAAAGAAAGAGTAAAACCTTCACTATTCCTTGTGCTTATAATGTCGCTGGCTTCCGAAGACTGTACGAGACTTTGAACAGGGTTGATCATCAATGCCTGACTAAATAAACCCATAGCAACAAACATTACAAGGAGTTCTGATTTCAATTCTACCAAGATCATTAATTATTCTAGACACTAGTTATTCCTTTACAAATGGATCATCAGACGAAATTATTAATTGTGATACTTCTGGCCTCATTAGATGTTTGTCAGGTATCTCTCCAGTATTTACCATTTTTCGAATCATAGTACCACTCAACTCTTCTCTGAATTCATGACCGTGCGGACATGTTTTAGCATTCGCGTATGCAAGGCATTTTCTGCAATAATAAAACGACGGGAAGAAAACAGGCTCAATGCCCAAATCAGGATAGTTCTTGAATACATCATGTGCAGCGTAGGGCGGGTAGTACTCACCTACCCCTGCATGATCCCTACCGACAATAAAATGAGTGCAGCCAAAGTTCTTACGCATTATTGCATGATGGATGGCCTCCCGTGGTCCTGCGTATCTCATTTCTGTGTGAAGAGTTGCAAACAATACCTTTTCCTGCGGATAATAGTTTCGGATCAAAAGATCATACGACCTTACAATCATTTCATCTGTAAAGTCTCCTCTCTTCTTCTTTCCGATCAAGGGATTAATGAACAGTCCGTCATAGATATTGAGTGCAGCCTTTTGCACCATCTCGTGGGCAATATGGGGAACATTCCGTGTCTGAAATCCAACGACGGTATTCCATTTTCTGCGTATAATTTCATTTCGTGTCTCTAGGGGACTCATCCTAAATTGTCTCATTCCCAATCGGTCCTGGACCGCGAAAATTTCAGTTTTGCCACTTACAAGAATATCTTTCATTGTAAGTACCTTATTCACACCTGGATGGTTCCTATCAGTGGTCCCATACACTGAAGTAGAGAAGTGGACTTTATCGAACCTGTAAATATCTTTGACGTGTATTATGCCAAAACTTTCTCCTTCGCAAGTCAAGACTACATCCCCCAAGTCCTTCAGATTTCTTGCTGTGTGATCATTAACGTCAAAAACTATTGGTATGGTCCAGGCAGTGCCATCAGTTAGTCTTCCTTCCCTTAGAACTTGTTGCAAGTCATCCTCATTCAGGAAACCATCCAAAGGACTAAAAACACCCTGGGCTATGTTTTCAACTTCAGTACGTATGTCTCGACTTACGTCAAATGTTTTTATTCCTACTAAATCTTTAGCCGTAATGAGATTATTTACCAGTTTCCCACCATGCGGCAGGATTGATACTTTATTCAATTTACCTAACTTGACCTGTCCGACTTATTTTTCACGGGATCCCAATGTAGGCCACATTCCTTATGAGATGAATTCTCCCACCACCACCTGCCAGCTCGAGAATCTTCTCCTGGCTTCACTGCCCTGGTACAAGGAGCGCATCCTATGCTCGGGTATCCAAGGTCATGTAATTTATTATACGGAATCTCATTATCTTTTATATATTTCCAAATTTGGTCTGAAGTCCAATCTGCAAGTGGATTCAATTTTACAATGTTTCCATGCGCTGAATCAATTTCGATTTTTTTAATTTCATTTCTGGTAATGGTTTGCTCGCGCCTTAATCCCGTGATCCAACACTCCAATCCTGTCAGTGCCCTCTTAAGTGGGTCAACCTTTCTTATTTTACAACATAGCTTTCTATTCTCGATACTCCCATACATCAAATTTATTCCCTTCTGTGTAACCATTTCCTCAACTTGAGGACTATCTGGAAAGAATACCTCTATCGTCACACCATATCTCTTTCGTACTTCCTCCATTACGTCGTATGTCTCTTGATTTAATCTGCCTGTATCAAGTGTGAAGATCCTAGCGTGCGCACCGTCGATCTCACAAATTAAGTCAATCAACACTGCATCTTCTGCACCAAAACTGGACGCCAATGCGACATTTGGCGCATACGATTCCAAAGCCCACCTTATGACTTCTTTAGCAGACTTTGATTCCATTTCTTCAGATATTGAATTTAATTGGTCAAAGGATGGTTTAGAACGGTTAACACGGTCAGAACTTAACAGGTCCATATAGCAAATTTCACACAGTAGATTTATAATTATTTGTTTTTCATGTACAAATAGATTGCAATAGGTTGAAATTGGTGAGGCATCTCGTCTTATTTATTAAGAAGAGCTGTCTTATGCTGATTGATTATAGATAAACGAAAATTAAACAAGTGATAAGATAATGAGTGATGAATTCTGGAATAACTTAGATCAATACCGCGAACTGGGATTAGACGCACCACGCTGGATAGCGAGTTCCTCCGATGAGTTGGAGTCTCTTGCAATATTAGACTCTTTCGCGAAAACAAAGAGATCAAATTATCTCACAGAGTATTCTTGGTTTGACGCATTCCCTTATAGTGGAAAAAATCCAGAAATCGTAAGAAGAGTATATAATTTTAAAGACTTTGATAACGCAAATATCTTAAAAAACAAACGAATTGTGTCTTTATTTAATGTGCATGCTGACACCCTCTGTGACTCCCTAGCGTTATTAAAAATGTTGACCAATTTTTGTGCGAAGATAAATCCAAAATACCGAGTCAAGTGTGTAGGGATCTCAACAACTTCTAATCGAGAAAGTGAGTTTGTTTTGTTAGATTACATTGATGTACATAGAGGCGATAAGATTGGAAATACTGCAATTAACACATCCTCCATCAAAGTCATTGATCCTTTAGAACAACCTGATTCTCCTGTTAATGTCGCTATCTCTTTGACAGCATCTTTAGAAAACCTTCTTATTCTGGGTTGCACCACAGGTTTCAGAATTATCCCCATCTACGACGCTCCAAATGAAGATATGATTAATCGCATTCAGACTAGTCATGATGTGTTCGCTTCAAAATATGATATATTTATCGACGATTATAGTTCAATTAAAACTGGAAAGTTATTCTTGGGAGCAACGGCATATGCTCATACTGAGAAACAGCTGCCTGTGAGATACGACTTAATAAAACCAGGAATGGCGGTTTTATTAACCGACAAACTTGGATCATTATCTCCTCTAAATATTTTCACCATGGAGAAGTTAGAGGAATTTAAGCCGAATGCCCCCAATGAGCTTGCAGACTCCGTTATAAAGAATGAAATTATAAAGTCTCTCACTCAACCCAAATTTTCACTGGGTAAGATTGTTGCCAAATATAGTCCCGAACTTGGTAATGAATTTGATGTTTCTACAAACTTAGTCGCAGTTCATCCTGCAGGTATCGATGGAGCTTTGGCTCTACTCCATCTTGCAAGAATTTCAAATTCTCATTTGAAGATAAGAGAGATACCTATGAAATACGAGGAATTTGCGATCAGGGCAACAACTGAGAATATAATTCCAAATTCTACCTCTTCAGCAAATGGATGCCACATTATAATAGCAAGTAATGAGGTGGCAAATCAAATAGCAGAAGATTTGAAAAAACATAATTTCGCTGCAACAATAATAGGAGAAGTTATAGAAAAAGACGGTGCAAAAGTGACCATTAGTAAAAAACTAAGGTCTTATATGGCAGCGGATCGTCTGATTAATAGATTTGAACTAAGTGATTCTATTTAGCTATTTCTGTTAATCATCTGCGGTTAATGTGAAATGTTTATAAAATAATTGATGATGGTCATAATTACCGCGAGGTGGGCATTTGGATAATATTTCAAGTTGTATCTTTTGTAACATTGCGAAATATATAACTAAAGCAAGAGTTATCAGTGAGAATGAGCACGCAGTCGCCTTTCTTGATGCATTCCCATTAAGGCGCGGACATACACTTGTAGCAACAAAAATGCACTGGGTAAAACTGCAAGAAATAAATTCTGACGAAATGGTTGCTTTGTTTGGATTAGTTAGCTTAGTGGCCGATGCACTTGAGAAAGGCATGGATGCAAATGCTACTCTAATCGCAATTCATAATGGAAAACAAGCCGGTCAAGAGATACCGCATCTGCATGTTCATATCTTACCTCGTAAACGTGACGATGGTGGAGCCCCTATTCATTCCATCTTTAAGACAAGAATAAGTATTGATGATTCAGAGATGGACAATATCTTGCTTAAAATCAAGGCTAAGCTATAAGTATCTAAGCACAAAGAAACCTTAGAAAAGATATACTAGATGTGAGCGATCAACCGATTCTAACTATCTCCGACGGGATCTCTCCTAACCTTTTAATTGTTAATGTCGGATGCTCACTGTCAGTTAACGGCTCTTGCTGAGAGAACAATGAGTTAGTAATCCTAATTGTTTTCATTCCCAACTCGTTTGCAGGTTTTATGTCAGTATCCAGTCGATCACCTATCATTACACAATCAGGGCCTGACTTGCCTGCACTTAGAAGAGCAGCTTCGAAAATCCTTCTGTCCGGCTTTCTGAATCCAGTTTGAGAGGAAAAAACGACGGCCTCAAAGAGCCCTATCATCCCATACTTTTGCAAGAAAGATAATGCGTGACCGCTCTGGTTTGCAATAATACCCATTTGGTACTTTTTACGAAGTTGGGTTAATGTTGGTAAAGCATCATCATAAAGGGTCAAGTGTTTTTGTCTTGCATATTGGATATGGGGTTGAAAGTGTTGGAAAATAAGTCTACCATAACCTTGAGGTCTAAGTAATTTGCAAACTTCAAAAATTAACTCCTCAAAATCACCGTTACCGATAATTCTATTTCTAATTACGTAATTTCTTATGGCAATATAATTCAAGCTATCTATCTTTGTTCCAAATCCTTCAAGTAATTCTAAAAATATAGAATCTAAATACCGTATCATTTCCCACTCATTGATTAACGTTTGTCCGAGATCAAAGAATAAGAAATATGAAGAAGAATTATTCATTTCTAGTCACACTATTTCTCGTGAACGATAAGTGAAATAACAAAAATTCAGCTATTAGAGTCTTCTTTCCTCCACCGAGTCGAAAACTCTACGTGCGAGTCGGCACAAAGGTTCATAAAAAAGAAATAATTTCCAGGAAATATCCTTTGATACTCGGCGGCTGGCTATTTTATGGGGATATTCGAATTTGAAGATAGCTGAATTTGTCACAAATCTACCAAGGTCTGTCATGAGTGGGGAACATGTATTTCTCTCGGATAAAGTGATTAGAAGAATATTTACTCTTGCTGATTTAAGGTCATGCGACGTTTTTTATGATTTGGGTTGTGGGAATAGTAACGCAATATTAATTGCTGCAAATGAATATAGAGTAAAGAAGTCGATTGGAATTGAAAATAGAAAGAGGGCGGTAAAGAAGGTATTATCTAAAATCAACGGAATTGATAATGCCTCGATAATCAATGATGACATTCGGAAGGTACAGATATCTGACGCTGATGTAATCTTATTTTGGTTTTATGATGATCGTATTGTTAAACGTATGTTAGACAGATTTACTCTGACTTTGAAAAAAGGGACTAGAATTATATCCATATGGTCTCCGCCGGGATTGGTATTACCGGAAAAAATAGACTTTCCTTTTTTTGTTTCGGTTATCCCGTTTACATATGCAGAAAATGTCGAGAAACAGTTTGAGAAAATTTATGGACAACCGTGTATCGACTTTACCGGCTCTTGGCTACTCGCTGAGAAATATATTGACGGAATCGAAACAGTGTCAAGCCAGTACAAAAGATTTGTTAATATCCTATATGGCATGATCATTTGGATAAATGCATGGAACATGGGTGTAGCTTGCGAGGATGAGATTCCACCACCAGTTGAGTCCTACTTGGGCATATTAAAAACGTTTTTTAACATTGATTTATCTGACATGTTTGACAGGTAATATCACGCTGACGAAAATTAATAACCTGGAATTAATGTTCCAGGACTCCTACCACCCAAACCAACCTTGCCTCTTAAAATACCAAATCATAATCACGGCAGGCAATATCGCGGCAATTACCAGAAGAGTGAATGAGGTGAATGGTCCAAAGAAGGTCGCAGGACCAGTCTCGATTCCACCAGGTAAATTTACATTCATTCCGTAAATAGCTGCAACCACTGTTGCAGGAATTGACAGTGTAAAAAGGATTGTCAGGACGGCCAAGATCTTGTTCGACTTTTCGGTGCTTAGCATAAAGTCAGTATCCTTGAAGATTTCTATTGTTTCCTTTGATTCTTCGAGTACTTCAATCACCTTGTCGATATGATCTTTCACGTCATCAAAATACAGAGTAAGGTCCTCTTCAGAGAACTTCTGTATATCCTTACTCAGATCTAAAATAATGCGTTTCAATGGAATGACAACCCTCCTGAGTGTTGTTATTTCTCGCCTTAGGAGCGAAATTTCCTTTGCAACAGCGACTTTTTCATCAAATACAACGTCTTCTATGTCATCTAAGTTTCCTTCAAGTTTCATCAAAATATGTAGTAGATCATCGACCAACAAATCTATAATACTGTGGAGTAAGTATCCAGAGGACGTACCCATGAATGAATCTCGCTGTTTTTCATTTACTTTGCAGATTTGAAACATCTCGGTTAGTGGTTTTAATTCTCCCTGCTGCACAGTAACTAAATAGTCAAATCCTGCAAAAATAGCAAGTTGCGTTGTACGTGGAATACTCTTCTCTTTATCTATGGTAGGAAAATGAAGTATAACAAAAATATGATCCTCGTAACGGTCAACTTTGGGAATTTGTATTTTTGAGAGACAGTCTTCAATATTCAATTCGTGGAACGGATAAAGCTGTTCGAGTATACTCATCTTTTCACGCGTAGGTTTCTGGATATCTACCCACGTCAAGCTCTTGTTAGTAATCGATTCGAGGCCTAGTTTTCTTTCTCCAATTTCTGTCATCAAACCTCATTCTCAATTTTTGGTTTTTACCACTGTAATATTCTATATTAATATTCCCGTATTACAGAGTACTAATCTCGGGGAACCGAATAACAGGTGATGATAAGAATAATCTCAGATTAGTTAAATATCGGATTTGCATTAAGAGTTGTAAATATATTTGTTGTAATAATTCGATAAGAGCCGATTCAGTTTGGTAGTTTGCCTAGTAGATACCATCGAAATGGTATGTCTTTTCGATAAAGATAGAAGTAACCAAATTAAAATATAACATGATTATAATTTTCTAAATGAGTAAAGTGGTCATAGGAAAAACCTCAGAAATTCAACAAGGTAAGTTGACACACGTAACTGCTGGTGGCAAGGAGATTTTAGTCACGTTGATAGACGGAAAATATTATGCAATGGGTAACGTATGTAATCATGCTGGAGCTGAGCTTCATGAAGGAGAATTGCACGGCAGGGAACTAATATGTCCATGGCATGGTGCCAAGTGGGACATCACTACAGGGGAACTAATTTGGTTTCCGCAGAAATTGAAATCAGAGGAGTCGTACAAAGTAGTAGTAGATGATGACACGTTATTCCTAGAGATCTAATTTTTGAATGTCTAGGCATATAAACCTCAATTATATGTATTTTTCTATACTTTGGTTCAGATTACCAATCAAGATCATAAGGATAAGAAATACTCCTTTGGTATGAATCCGATGTAATAGGTAATAGTACTAACGAAAGTTTTTAGAAGAATTCTCTAGAGAGTTATTTTTATATGATGCAATATGTAGTTCAAATAAATATTGGAAGAACATGAGTTTCTAATGGATCTCTGCTTTGTTGTTCTTTCTGTAGACAAAAGTATTAGGTTCGCAGGTGTTATTGATAGTAACGGTAAGCTTTTGGCAGGCAAGTACAGAAACAATATCCAAAAGCCACTAATTACATCAAGTTCCACCTCAAATCTTTCTCAAAACTCCCTGTATTCCGGATATTTGACACTAGCTATAAAGAAAAGGTTCGAATCGGACCTAGGTGAATTACATTTCCAACTGACAGAATTCGACAAAGTAAAATTACTTACCATTCCATTAACATCTAGAAACGATCGTTATCTTTGCGTTTCTCTTGATAATATTGCGTCTTACGAGAGGACTATCTCAAAAATAATCGAAAGCATTTGAAATCGATCCATGCTTATTAACATGAGTAATGGAATCCCATTTGTAATAAATATGGCTTACGTCGCCATCTTCGATAATGAAGCTTGACGTACCCAGATTCACAGAACGATTTGGCACCATAAGTATGCATGGAGTTCAGAGAGTTTATGAACTTGACTCGGGTTATAAAACTGGAAAAAGTAAATCAGAAGCCATTCGAACGATAGATAACGAAGTCATTTCTGAGATTGAGGGAAAGATGGCCATAGTAATTCCCATTAAAGGAGAACGTTTAAAACTCTTGGAAGGTGTTTTGAGTGGAATTCCCCACGATTGTTTGACTATCATCGTTTCAAACAGTCCGAGGCAGCCGATAGATCGTTATAAACTTGAGCGTGAAGCTATAGAACAATTTAATAGATTTGCGGAGAAAAATTCCATAATAGTCCATCAAAGAGACCCTGGTGTTTCTGAGGCCCTACGCGAAGTAGGATATGCCGACTTACTTTCGAACGACGGAACAGTAAGGAATGGCAAGGCAGAAGGAATGATTATCGGCATGCTTCTGTCAAAGATGTCTGGGAAGGATTACGTTGGATTTATTGATGCTGACAATTATGTTCCAGGCGCTGTAAATGAATATGTAAAGATTTTTGCATCAGGTATCGCCATGTCAACCACACCTTACACGATGGTCAGGGTATCATGGATTTACAAACCAAAGGTCTCAGATAATGGAGTATACTTCTCTAAATGGGGGAGAGTGTCAGAAATTACCAACCAGTATCTAAACTCTGTGATCTCCTATTATACTGGCTTTGAAACCGAAGTCATGCGAACTGGCAATTCAGGTGAACACTGTCTCTCCATGAAGTTGGCGGAATCACTAACTTATTCTTCAGGGTTTTCTGTCGAACCATATGAAATAATAAATTTATTGGAAGAATTTGGCGGCATTATTCCAACTGAACACCAAGACGCCATGGATAAAGGCATTGAAGTAATGCAGATCGAAACTCGAAATCCCCACTTTCACGAAGAGAAAGGTGATGCCCATGTTAGGCAGATGTTCCTGGAGGCTTTAGGTTGCATTTTTCATAGTAAAATTTGTCACCCTGAACTGCGAGAAAAAATTACGTCTGAATTGCAAACTAGAGGACTGCTCGACGCCGAGAAAGAACCGCCTCAGCTCCAAAGAATCCGGCCTTTTAAAGATATTGATGTCGCCTTATTTAGCAAAATCCTTCATGAAAAGTCAACAAGCTATCTCTACTGTGAATGAATTATTTTTCCCAATTTACAAAAGATTAGGATTTCGTCATTATTTCGATTTCTGGTATGGCTTACTATGAATGTTCATAGTAACTAAAATTAATATCTTCAGCTTTAGAAACATGATCCTATCTCGGCTATTTGTCCTCTGTTTGAAAATCACTAATCTGCTTGCCTATCCTTTGATTCACATCTTTCATTGTTTCTGACATTGCGTACGAGAAGAATGGAGGTCAATACAAGTACTGGTATACTCATCAAAATAAACAGCGTTTGAAAAGGAGCCAAGATTGAAACTGCAGTACCCGTACCAAATCCCAAAAGTACCGAGAACAAACCTCCAGCGCAAGTTGGACATCCTATGAACAACCCGCTGAACGCTCCCATCGAGGAAACGGCCGAGAGCTTTCTTCTAGCCTGCGATCTTGCCAGCTGAAAAGCATGTACATTTAATACAATATTAAAACCAACCAAAAGTGAGACTGACACTGCTAGGATTAAATTTAATGGTATCAATAACACGGATAAGTTTTCAGTTAGTCTTATGGTAGCCATTGGAAAATATCCCGGAGATCCGCAGCATAAAGTCAATGCAAAAGACGGAAAGTTTATCGCATCATCAAGTGATACCTCAGTAGGGACATAGATAAGAATTCTTGAAAGATATGCAAAGAATAAGCCATACAAGATAGATGAAATTATCAACAACTTGAAATAATTTCTTTTCTTGAATATACGAGCTGCGGATGAAAGAAGACTAGGGTTATTTGGTGTTGTAAAGATTGAGAACTTGACAACTAGATATAGTCCATAAACAAAAAAAATGGGACAAATCACGGTCAAAATTATCACCACCTGAGCCAGTCCATATAATTTTTGAGGCATAATTTGTGGGAGTTCTGATGATGTGAGGGAAGAATAAGCCAAAAAAATGAAGGCTATGGAAAAAATACTTAATCCAATAATCCTAAATCCCCTGTTTCTAGAGACCTGATGGTAACCTGCAGGTATCAAACAATTGATGACTAGAGTCCTCGCAAATTTAACTTAATTGGACCGGTAGATATTCATGGGGTCAGAATACACCCTTGTCTTATCCATTCGACATGATTTCAATGACAATGAAAGCACAAAAAATCTAAATTTCAGCAGTTGTTGTTATTAACATGGCCGAAAATCCACCCGGACATGATGAATACATTACAGCCCATATTAGTTATGTAGGGTTTGTGGATCAGATTGGCCTAGAAGGCATTCTAATTTTAAAGACTCGTGATGGAAAAGAATTTCCAATGCGTGCGTTCTCTGGGGAAGTTGCGAGACACATATTACGGTTTCAAGAAGGTGATAAAACCACTTTGCCTACTATATACAACTTGGTCGAAGAAATATCAGCTATGCAGGATTTGCTGCTTTTGGAGGTAAGAATATATCGAAATGGTTCAGTTCTCAGAGCTAATCTTTATTTCAAAAGTAGAAGGGATAACCTAATATTTAGAAATTATCGTGCCTCTGATGCAATTGCATTAGCAGCGTATTTTGACGTCCCTATCAAAGTAAGGAAAACTCTGTTCGAGGAAACCATAGAACAGTAAAGAATCATCAAGTAATTACTCGGTCTATCGCACCATTAGATATCGCCGACTTCAATTCCATGGCAATTCTTCTCCCAACCCCAAAGGTGTGCCCATGGCTGTACTTTGTGTAAGGACTGGTAGTGGCCATAATTGCGTTACCTGGCACTCTCAGAGATACGTCATACACCGTGATTTCTAGATCTGGTGTTACGATACTCTGCAAAGAGAATGGGCCTATTATGCCAGGTGGGTATTCCGTCTTTGAGGCTCTGGTAAATCTATCGCCAATATCAAAAATCTTCTCAAGCATGGATTCTCGTATGCTCGCAGGAGTATGTCCTATCTCGATGTGTTTAACATCCCACTCAAATTCCATTTGTTGTCTTGCAGGCATTGAGTTTAGATCATTCAGGTTTGTTTGAAGTCTTCTCTCAATACCTAGAAATTCCGATTCATCTGATAATGGGGAATAGAAGAAATTAAAGTTGAAATAAGCGCCTACGACATACTCCTCTATGACTGCGGACCTTAGATCTTTTTCTTCAATTATGTGTCTATTTATTTTTATCTTGGATTTTTCATAATAATCCTTCGTAGAGGATACTAGGAAAAATGCTCTTTCCAGATTTCTACTGGCTTCCTGCACCTTAACCATAGCCAGGGCGTCAATTTGAGAAGGATCCTTGTATATCTTGGGATGACGTATACCCGCTTTTTCCAACAGATAGTACTGATTATGTTGGTAAGTTCTTTCTTCTGCTCTTAATAAGGTTCTATTACCAAACAATGGTATTGACAACTCATTCTGAACTATTTCGTAACCTACATACGCTGTAAGGGCACGATGAGGAACCAGGATAGAATTCATTTCTAGCATTTTTTGTTGATTTTCCTTATAAGAAATATCAGAGAATTTATCAAGCAAGATCATTTTGTCCACAAGACGTTTGTATCTCAAATAAGGTGTTTCACGGCCTTTCTGACAAACACAAACTGTTTTAAAGCCCTCATCCTTGGCACCATCCATAATTTCAAGGGCCGAGTGACTTCCTAAAACTGCGATGCTTATATTCTTCGTATCATATGCTTCTGCGATAGTTGTAATGTCTTCTCTCTTAATCATATACCTCTTGAAGGTACTGTTGTGTAAATAAAATTTTTACGTAATACTGATTTGGCTACACAGGCTATGGAAGTATCAAGAAGTGGCGAGATGGTCAGGACTTACTCCAAAGACCTAAGACAAAATAAAAA
>JAKEIK010000005.1 GCA_022545895.1 Nitrososphaeraceae archaeon
AACTGTTTTTTATCGCTTTTCAATAAGTCATAAAAACCGACAGATAATTCGGAATAGACATTCGAATCCTTCTTGCCATGTAGAATGAGAGTGGGTTTAGTGATACTTGATAGGAGTTTTACTTTTGTATTCTTGAATCCAATAACATCTACGATATACCTATATGAATAGTAGTAGTTTATTTCGGGATCTCGCATCATAAACTGAATCTCCTCAGTTTTCAGAATAGAATCCCGTACAACTTTCGTCGCAGAGATCAATTTAGACGGAGTCAAAATACGCCTGAACAGAAGACCGAGAAACTTAAAGAATCCAGGTACAGCCTCCCCTTTATTTTTCAGTCCTTTCATCCAAATGAATGGAGCCAATAGAATAATTCCAGAAACCTTGTCACGATAATGTAAATTGTACCACAATGCATATGTGCAACCTAGACTATGACCCAATATATAGACAGAAGAATCGACGCTCCTGAACTGCTCAATTAATTCGTCTATACTTTTCAAGGTACCAAAAAAATTTGGGTCTCCTTTCTTACCATCAGATTTTCCGTGACCGAATAGATCTAATGCATAAATAACAAATCCTTTTTCGGACATTTTTGTACCAATATACCTGAATATTCTGGAATCGCAACAAAAACCATGAAGACAAAGAATTTTGTACTTGGAAGGAACTAGCGGCGGGAAATGTAACGCACTTAATTGTCCATTACTAGTTGTAAAACTTATCCTCTCTTCCATTGTCCCTGTGCCGCACTCTTTGATCCTGTATTCATTTTTGAACTTATAATGTTTAATTAGAAAAGATCAGGTTCCAAATTTATTTACCTTGTCAATCTATTATTGGACTCGAAACAATTAGGCTCATAAAGTACACTTCATTTGATATACGGGAAAAGGCCCAGCATCGACATCTGAGTTCTAAATCGTCGCAAGTTTTTTGGCTACTTTGTAACCAAATCCCATCGCAATGAAGAGAGTGATGATCCCACAGGATAGTGTAATAATTAGGTTAGTCTGCAAGACATAATGGGTGATAATTGTTACAATTACTGCTGGAACTGCGATTATTACTGCCAGTACTGTACCATTTAATAAAATCTTTAGAGGAGTAATTCTAACTCCTTTCCTCGAATTGTTTTCCTCATCCAATTATTTTTCAATGGTATTTTTGATATAAAAATCATTCAAAATGTATACCTGAGTATTCTAAGCCCGATGGTTTTTTGAGTTTACCATGTTAGAACTAAAGTATACTTATTTCAAGCACCCTGCCAGATCTAATTGAGGCGATACGGTAAATATATTTCTCTTTCAGAGAGGCATATCAGAATTATTTCTTCATGTCGTTCCTGGTCGACTTTGAGAGGACTGCTGGAACGTGGGAAGCATATTGAAACACAGCCTCATAGGAATTAATGTTTCAAAATAGGAGCTCGTCTATTGTTAATGTTTGAGAGCAGTATTTGCAACGTAAAAGAATTCTATCCTTGTCAAGTATTTCAATGACTGATTTTACATTCTCCCCATTTGTCACGCACCTTAAATTTGGACATCTAAAAATTCCAATGATCGCGTCAGGTAACTGAATCTTGCGTTTCTCTACTAATGTATAATCCTTGACAATGTTGATAGTAGCCCGGGGAGCTATTAATGCGAGTTTATTGGTTTCGTCTTTCTCCAAGTACTTGTTTTCTACTTTTATGATATCTTTCTTTTCGTGTTTACTGCTCGGAACATTTAACGCTACTGTTATAACTTCGCCTTCCAATCCTGTTATGTTCAAGACCCGTAAAACAAAAAGAGCTTTCCCTGCCTCAATGTGATCGATTACAGTTCCATTTCTAATTCTTCGAACAATTAATTGACTGGTATCAGGCATCGATAACTAAAATATGTTTATGATCTGATTTATTAAGGATTCTCTTGTCTGTTGGATTTAGGTCCTTGAGTCAGAAACGACAACCCCGAATCTTGATGACACGACAATTAACACACATCCCGACCCAACAGAACTTTTCGAATAGTACTGAATAGTACCCCAGAGATTTAATTATGGCGACGGTAGATAAAGTATATTGAATAAGTCGACTGATTTGTCGTCAGCCGTCTTTTGACAAGTCCCGAAGAATGTCTTGTATCATCATTTTTCGAAATTCAGCTTCAGGCAAGTTTCTCTTAGCTTCGGCGACCATGGCAATGTCATTACCAACAACATATCGCAGATTCGGCTCCCTGTGATTTATCGCGTCAAAAATTGTCTTTGCAACATCCGCGGGACTAGTAGCATGTTCCTGCATAAGGATGAGATTCTCACGGATTTTCCCTAGAATATCAAAATATGCAGAAGATTCGTTCAATGCTCTTATTGAAGTTACAGAATTTCGTACAAAATCAGTTTTAATAACGCCTGGTTCGATTATGATAACTTTGATTCCGAATGGAAGTAGCTCATGCGCAATTGATTCACTAAGGCCCTCCAATGCAAATTTCGTACTCACATAGCCTGACATACATGGAAATCCTACTATGCCAGCACCCGAGCTAATATTCACAATTATGCCATTTCTTCGTGTTCGCATGCCAGGAAGAACCCTTTGCATGACTCTTATTACGCCGAACAAATTGGTTTCAAATTGTTGTCTAATTTCATCTAGGGCTAGATCCTCAAAACCCCCCACTAGACCGTATCCTGCGTTGTTTATTAAAACATCTATTTTCCCTAATTCCTTTTCGATCTCTCCAATCGCCCTATCTACCGAATCATCATCATCTACATCTAGTTGAACAAACCTAATTGGAAGTTTTTCCTTTTCTGCTATCTTGCGAAGCGATTCAGATTTTTCCGCGTTCCGCATAGTTGCGCAAGTATGGAACCCATTTCTGGCAAGCAATAAGGCTGTTTCATAACCTATTCCACTCGAACTCCCGGTGACTAATGCAATTTTTTTTTGCAAAGTTTTCGAGTGATAATTGTGTTTTCAACTACTTAAATGGAACTAAAAATTTGAGCTTGCAAAGTTAATATAAAGAAAATACAATAAGACCTCAATATATTTCAGTAATACGAAGTGAATACTTTCTATACCATCTAAAAAATCCGGGTATAATTGCTAGAATCTTTAGAATCTCAGGGTTCAAGTTCTGCTCCATTGACATGAAAACCTTCAAAGTGGTATTCCATAATATTCTTAACCAACGTAACAGTAACAACAAGATCCTGGAAAGACTATTCCATTATAGATGAGTGTTTACTGTTCCCTCGTAAGATACATATCACTCGTCATATTGTATACTAATCGAATATCGAAAGATCCTTTCGACAGGTGCTCCTCACTTGAACTTCAAAAATTGAATGATTTTCTTGCATCACATTATTTTCCCGTCTTAATCAAGATTACATGTGATCTAGATTTATACCCAAGACCATAGTTTGGTTCTTTGTTTTCTTACTAATCTACAGCTGATATGATTTCTTGCCAAAATTTTCAGAACATCAACTAAAGATAATGCTTTAATTTTGCATTTCCATCGACTAGAGTTTATATAGTTGGTTGACACTTTGATACTAAATGTATTCATTAAGGCAAGCTAAATTAGACGTCTATGATGTTCCGAAAATAGCGATATGTTTGCTTTTGGGAATTTTTTTACTATCTATTTTTATTGTTGGATTTGATCAAGGACACCTATTTAGTTCGGTTCAGGGTCAAAAAGCATTTGATACAAAATGGCTTCATGAATTTTACCACGATATGCGACATGCAGCTGGATTTCCTTGTCATTGATCAGATATATTTTATCGAGTATTATTGCTGCGTCATTGTGATTAACACGATGTGATATTCCTTCTTTGTTTTCAAACTCAAGGCTTCACAAAGATCAAAGCAGAAATGACCTTAATGATATTCACTACGAGAACCCTAAGGATAGGCTTTTGACATGAATCAAGAAGAAGAACTTTTCGTTGGTACTGCGGAATTAGAACACATAGAAATGTATCTTAAGGCGATTTGGCA
>JAKEIK010000041.1 GCA_022545895.1 Nitrososphaeraceae archaeon
CCAAAATATTTTGCTCACAATCCGGCAGATCACAAAGTTCGCTGAAGGTACAGCCTGCTTGCCCAATTAGATTTATGCGTCATCGGTTCTCTAATTCTGTCAGCACGACCGGCGAATTGAAATGCCACACATAGGTTTCACGGGCTAGGAAAAAGATTATTTAGTAATTTTACCTCAATCATGTAAACATGTTAAAAACGTCGCTTAGTTATCACGGTGGAACTGTGATAATTAAAGGGCTAGCTCATATCCCCTTTGCTACGGTTGATCCAAGAACGAACTTGTTAAGGGCGCCAGCTCTGCATTATTCAAATATTATATGTTATTTGGAGGAAAGCGGTATAGACTATAATGATTCTGTTATGGACCTCATTCCTTCTCCACTTTTTGTTACGGGCTATGTTTCATTAAGAGAGTATCAGAAGAAGGCTTTGGAAAAATGGAGCAAAGCAGGTATGAAAGGTTGTATCGTTCTCCCAACTGGATCTGGCAAGACAATAATTGGTATTAAAGCAATTGAAAGAGTAAACTCCGCTACGCTCATTGTTGTTCCAACGCTTGACCTAATGGGGCAATGGACGGAAATTCTCTCAAAACACTTTACAAACGCAAAAATTGGAAATCTGGGTGGTGGGACTGACGATATTCAAGCAATTACTGTGGCTACTTATGATTCTGCTTATTTAAGAGCTGCAAGCATGGGAAACAAATTTTCGCTGATAGTATTTGATGAGGTACATCATCTTGCAGCACCGGGATATAGATCGATAGCAGAGCAAATGGCAGCCCCATATAGATTAGGTTTGACGGCCACCATCGAAAGAGAAGATAACTTACATAAAGATTTTCCAAAATTAGTTGGTGGAGTTGTTTTTCACGCAAATCCATCGGAACTTGCAAAGAACATGCACTTGGCTCCTTATGAAATTGAAAGAAGACAGGTGAAAATGACTTCGCAAGAGAAACAAGAATATGACCGAAATTATGGAACATATCAAGTCTATCTGAATAAATCTGGAATTAGGATGAATTATACAGGCGCTTTTCAGCGACTAATAATGATGTCAGCAAAAAGTAAAGGTGCCCGACAAGCGCTTTTAGCCCGAAATAGGGCATTGGATCTTGCATTAAATAGCAAATCAAAAATGGAGGAATTGAGGAAAATACTCATAGAAAACAGGGGGATAAAGGCTATAATATTTACTCAACACAATAGCTTGGTGCATGAAATATCCAATCGCTTCTTCGTACCATTGATAACTCATAAGACAAGTAAAGAAGAAAGGCAAGATACTTTAATGGGGTTCAAAGAAGGACGATACTCAGCAATAGTAACATCAAAAGTTTTAGACGAAGGTGTAGACGTTCCAGAGGCCGAACTTGGTATAATAGTAAGTGGAACTGGAAGTGGTAGGGAATTTATTCAGCGGCTGGGTAGACTTCTGAGACCAAAGAGAGATATTGCCAAGAAGGCTAGATTGATTGAACTAATCTCGTCGGATACACATGAAACAATTACCAGTGCAAGAAGGAAGAAGGCACTGACCAGGATTAACGAAAAAGGTAAGGGCAGCAACTCATAACTATACTAATTTGTCGGATTAACTATTGTATAAGTTAAAGGATGTCATACTCAATAACTAATATCGTCATCGTCATATAAATAATAAATACCGTCATCGAGTCTGATAGTTAAGTAATGCTGCCGAGCCTACTACTTAGAGTAAGAATCAGAAAAGGAATGATATTTCCACTTTTTTGTACAGGGGAAAAGGGAGACATACAACTAGCAGAAGAACTCATTAGACAATTCTATCAATCAATTCATCACCAAGAGAAGAAAAAGTCACTTGAAAAAAGAATAGCTACAGTTGAAGGTCAATATGATGATTATAAACTTGTGAGAGGGCTATCTACATTACTCGACCGAAGATGTCAGTATAGAGTCTTCGATAATGGGGGTGCTGGTGGTATAGCTGGTCCAGTTTCTGTCAGAAAGGCATTATTTGCAGAATCATCGAGAATAGGTCTCGCCTTAACCGAGTTCGATCGTGACAAGGTAATAGATATAGTAGCATCAAAGATGAATGTTTCTACATCTCACATCAGACAGGTAATGTGGTCTGATCTCGAGGAAAATTTGATATTGGAACAGTTCAGCGCACCTAGTCCTAATGAGCTCCTGGGATGGTACAATCTTTCCCTGATGCAGACACTACTTTTTAACTGTACAAAATTGGAATTTTGTGTAAGTGGGGGTGTACACTGGAAGCGAGTCTTAAGAAGCGTAAAACGCCTCGGATTGATGTACAACTTACAGCACAATAAGGCACGAAACGAACAACACAGGAATGATAGTAGTAACAATAATAATTTTGATGTGATTTCCCCAGTTACTCGTGACGATACAGAGGAAACAGATCTTGTGTGTACTATTGATGGCCCGATCAGCTTATTCAAGTTAACTGACAAATATGGGACATCAATTGCCAAATTCCTTCCATCGATAATTTCATCCGGAAAGTGGTCGTTGAATTCATGGATTGTCAGAAAAACTATGTCTGGAAAGAAAATATATGAATTTAACATCAGCTCACTAGAAGTTCCTAGACTATTAACAGATGCTTATAATAGTAATAAAATATCTACTTCGTATTTTGACAGCTCTGTTGAAGAAAAGTTTGCTAATAGATTTGAACAAGTAGCCAATGGATGGAGACTCATCAGGGAACCTGATCCTCTAATTGTAAGCGGGGGAGCTGCATTTATTCCGGACTTTATGATTCAAAAGTACGATAGGAGAATATACCTTGAGATCGTAGGATTTTGGACTAAAGAATACCTTCAAAAAAAGATACAAAAACTGATCGACATAGTTTCTAATCAAAACATTGATCTTTTCATTGCAGTA
>JAKEIK010000006.1 GCA_022545895.1 Nitrososphaeraceae archaeon
TCTGACCAACTTCGAAATTCAGTCTCCAGAAATAGTTCAAATTCAATTTTGCCACATGCGTAAACTGGTCCTCTTTTAACGACTGATGGTTGAAAAATCTGCACATATTCAAGCTTTATCTTGAGAGTCAAACATCCTTTTCTGCCAAGTAGACCTTCTTTTTTATCGAGTATCCTCTCACTTCTGTAAAGAACCAATTCTTACCGCAAATCGTGCAACAGATCTGTTTGTCAAGTACCTCCATTTCAAGTTCGTAGTGGCTGCAACGAATTTGAAACTCACGTTTTACGGACTCCATATCCCTTATTGTCTTTATGTTTCGTGTCGAGTTTTCAGCCAACTTTGTCCGATTGTGATGATACGCAGTCTATTATCATTCTTTTGACAAAATGAGAGATTGAAGAGTTAGTTCGGATCTACTACTAGTTGTTGAACTAGGAGCACTTTTGAAATATATATTCTCGCGAGTAAGGAAAGTGTAGATAATATTCAAAGGTATAGCAGAATGATTTTGATTTCTGCAGTTACTGCGAAATTTCATATTAGAGAGGGGACAAACTTACGTTGTGATAAATTGTCCTATATGTGGATGTTCTGAACATAAGTTGTTCGGCTGCGCAAAACATTGGGCTCACCATAAGAAAAACAAAGAGGGTTTGTGTGAACAAAAAAACTCCTAGTCCTGCTATCCGCTATTTTATTTTATCTCGTATAGCGCTACTGAGAGCTTGAATGCAAGTGATTCGTCGGTTTGTTCGGCAATTGGAACGACATACTTCTGAGTTTCTTCTTTGTACCGTATTGCTTTGTCCTTCTTAACCGCATTTTTAAAGAATCGCACATTGTCCAGTCGATCTGCTAATTCAACGACTCTCAATGTCTTTGGACTTTTAGATATACTTTGAAAGTATGATTCTAAGGATTGCTGTCGGTTGTCGTTAGTACTGGGGTGTTCGGTCAGAGTTTGTACTATATTATACACATTCTCACCAAAATTTCTCTTTATTTGATCAAGCTTATCCGTATCGGAATTGTTACCCTTTTGTAGAATGTCATGAAGCAGTGCGGCGCATATCATGTCCACATCCCGAACTTTAAGCTCGTCGGACAAAATGAGAGCGACTTTCAGCGGATGATTTATGTACGGTTCTTTGCTTCCGTCTCTTGACTGACCTGAATGAAAGTCAGCGGCTGTACTGAAGGCTTTAGTAATCTTAACGACGTCGTCAGTATTTTCCTCAAATTCCTTTACTAATTTTGCAAAAGCATTTTTTGTAAATTCGTTAAGATTCCAGTTCATAGAAAGTATTCACTAGTATATTGTAAACTAATAATCAAGTCACTTAAAAGAATTATTGATTCGTCTGAACGTAGTATGTGGTTGAACCGTTACTAAGGCAATCAATTTATCATAAGAAAACGAGATTCCCTACATGAATCGGAGTTGTTGCGCTTGTCCTTTCTAATAAAAAACATTGAATAACAAGTCGGAGATAATATCCACGGTATAGGGCTAATTTCGAACTATTTATCGGTTGGAGATAAACTGGTTATACGTATGATCTTGAGCTATTCTTGTCTACGCTTTTTTAATCAAAACTAAACTATTTCCAACTCGATGCCAGTTATAATATCGCGTGGAATAGCTCACGTGAAAAGATCAAATGGTTTATACAAGTTCCCATTGTTGATTGTCCTCGCGATTACGTTCTTAGTTTTGACTAGTTTGGCTGTCTCGCATGAACAAACACCTCCACCCGCTGCCCCCACCGTTAAGATTACATCACCAACTGATGGGGACAAAGTGTCATTATCAGGAAATTTAACTATTACTGGTACCTCATCTGACAACAATTCTACTAATTGTCAAGTTGCTGTAATTGTTAACGACGTCAAACCGTATCAGGCATCTATTCCCACAGGGCCGAAGGGATATAGCGATTATTCCCAGTGGAAGTTTACTCTGGGGCCCAATTACACTAGTCTAAAGGAAGGACAGAATAAGATTACTTCTAGAGCAATGTGTCCTGGAAACGGGACAGAGTTAACTAAGTGGTTTGGCATTAATGTAACTGGGGTGACAGGGATGCTTCCAGAGACTACAAATTCCACATCAACTCAGCAAGACAACAATAGCGCTAAATCAAGTGGACCTGTTTATTCTTATTCGCAGCACAAGAATACTAGTAAAGACCTATCAACTGCAGCGGAAGGACAAACCCAAAATGACGTGGTTCAAAGCCAAGATGATGGAGTGGATGCAGTAAAGAATAAGAAGACACAAAGCACTCAACCTACTTCTCCGAATAACCAAACACAACAGGCTACCGATTTCATCCCTCCGTTCACGACGCCTTAGTTTTCATTCCCATGGCTATTTATGACTAACTTGTGGTCCGATGAACGGGTTGCCCAGCTTACATATCCCATTTAATGTTACGCAATGGAATTAATAGAGGAGATCTTATCGAAGCATCTATCATTTCCTTATTTGGGCGAGATCAATAGCTGATATTCTGATGACCCTATCTAATACAAGAAACTCTATTTTTGAGTTTAGGCCCCAAATTATTTAGATTAGTTTACTGAGTGATCAACGTCAGATAGATTCTTTCTAATCATTATTTTTTGAACAATGGGTTAGCATGTGTGTATCAGTACTTACAATAATAACTTTGGCATCAGGTGAACACAATGAATAGAATCATTTCATTTGGATTGTTTCTAGCATTCTTCGGTATAGCGTCATTCACTATATTTTGGCTGTATTCAGATAATAATAGCCTGAATAGTGCTTTGGCCAGTTACCAATTTGTCGCAGAAAACTCTACAAGTTCCAGTCCAAGTACCGACTCCGTTAATGACAATTCGTCAACACCAATTACCGAAAGCGGGAATGTAACGACAAATGGCAAGTTGTTATATGAATTTCCAGGAATTGGATTGAAAATAGAATATCCTAGCGATTGGGAGAAGGTAGAATATGGCAGAGCTATGAAGGCTTTTGGCGAGGGAGTTATAGCCAACCTTCTTTCTCCACTCGACGGTTCATCAGATAAATTCAGAGATTATGTCTTGTTAAAGGTTGAAAATCTTTCTTCGAGTGGTCTTAGTAAAGTACTGGCAAATAATTCCATTGCAGGCGGTGCTACTTATCAGCGGGTTTTTGATCATCCCAATCTTGCTAACCAGTCAGATATTATCACGACTTTACAAGAATGGACTTCTCAAAATGGGAAAGCGTTTATTGTGGAATTCACAGCTGAAAAAGACAAATTTACCCATTATTTGCCACTAGCAAAAGAGATTATAAACTCCATTGAAATAAATGGTATAGGTTCATCTGCTGCAATACCATCAAGTACCGCAAATCAGTCAGCACCATCCTCTCCAACTGCTTCGGATAATGGAACAATTGCGAATAACGAAACTACTATGACAGGCAATAAGACACAAGTATCTTCTATGATAATCGAAAAATTACTTAAGCGAGATATAGACACGAATGAGACAAATGCTGATCCAGTGTCAGATGATACAATAAACACAGAGAAGTAATAATATCCTCTTTTTTTCTGTAAGCTAATGAACTGTACGTACCGAGTACATTTTTTTGTTTTGGATTAGAAAATGTTTTCCTTCAGAATGTGCATTTGAAGTTTCCAACCATCCCGATATAGTTTATGAATTGAGTTGTTTCTAATAATTAGAAAAAGTAAAAGGAAGTCATAAGTTGGTTCATACATCCTCGTAGTTGTCGTTTGTGATGTCACCTTCGTTGGGACTAAAGTCAACTACTGTATCAAATCCAGGTCCACAATCAAAGAAGTCAGCTCCCGGTCAGCCCTCTAGCGTGTCGTCTTCATCCTGTGCGTATAGTTCATCGTTCCCATTACCATCGTTCTCCTATTCATCATTTGGTCCTGCAAATACGGCATCGACTCCGTCATCTGCATGGATGTTGTCATTGCCAAAGCCAGCTTGAACGGAGTCGTCTCCCTTATCCCCCATGAACTATATCGACATCGTCTCTCGCTTGAATTTCATCTCCACCATTCTAACCTTTGATGTCGTCAGCTGCGCTTGTTCCCAAGAGGATATCACTTGCATTGTTACTGCTGGCTTAAGGATTTAAAGCCCCCCTCCCCCCATAGTGTTTCAATAGTTATTTGCA